>NZ_JALFGV010000092.1:0-2792 GCF_022777125.1 Lawsonibacter sp. | reverse complement strand
GATGACCGAGAGAAGCTGCACGACAAAAAAGAGCAGATGAGAATAGGGGGCAAAGCGGTCGATATAATCCCGCATATCGTCCAAAGAGCCAATGGAGGAAAAAAAGCCCGTTCGCCACAGCAGCAGCGCTCCCCCGCCCAGAAGAGCGATCGCCAGCAGCAAAGTCAGCAGCCATTTGTTTCGTTTCATCCATCCATCGCCTCGTCGCTTTTTATCATTTCCTTTAGGCTACCACGATTTCCTGCGGACTTCCATAGAAAAATCATTAAGAATTCCGAAGAAAAACAAAAAATCCACACCCTAAGGTGTGGCTCTTCTGAATGCCGCCGCTTACCGCTCGCTGGGGATCACACGCTCGTCGCGGCCGAAGATCAAATCATCCACATCGACAATCCGGGTCGAAATCACCATTGCACATCTCTCCTTTCTGATTGGATGATTCTATTATAGCGCCGGATGGAGCAAAAAGCAAGTTGTCAATTGTAAGAATTATATAAAAATTGCGGAAAGAATCTGTATAATTCCACAATGATTTGGGGGGCGAAAACGCCGAAAAACCCGCTTGCCAAATGACACAGTTTATGCTATAATCTTTCAGTCGGCAAAGCGCAGGTATAGTTCAGTGGCAGAACGTCAGCTTCCCAAGCTGAATATGAGGGTTCGATTCCCTTTACCTGCTCCAACCGGAATCCCTAGAGCCTCAACGGTTCTAGGGATTTTCTTTTGCACGAACACCTCCAAATGTTAGGAGAAAATAAGGCGAAAAAAGACCGAAAACAGGATGCCATGCAAGTCAGATGCAAGTCAATCCTATGCCTGCTTGTCCGAGCTTGCCCCAATGGAGAGGTATGCGTCAAGCTTCTCCACACTCTTCCTTTTGTGCACTGAATCCAGGTGGGTATAAATTTTTAACGTGGTACTCACATCGGCGTGGCCCATTTGGGCGCAAAGCGGGCGGAAGCGCCGCACGGGAACGCATTGCGCTCCCGCGGCAAAGTGGGGACCGACGGCCCGGAACATTCTTCCCGATCCCGGGCCGCGGTGGGAAAATGCTTGCAAAAAAGCAAAAATCATGGTATCATTTGTTAAACCAAGAGGTATGATAAATACGAAAGGTGGAGCAAGAGATGAGCAAGAAGCAGGCGCTGACGGAGTTTCATCGTGGTTCCATATTGGCTGCCGCCGAGCGGCTGTTTGCAGAGAAGGGCATTGAGAAGACGACCATGGACGATATCGCGCGGGTAGCGGAATACAGCAAGGCCACATTGTATGTCTACTTCCAGAGTAAGGAGGAGATCGTCAACGCCATCCTCCTCAGCGGTATGGTGCTCTTGAAGAAAAAGATCCATGAGGCCCTGGAGGGCAATCACGAGTGGCTGCAGGCCTATGATGCGGTCTGCCGGACCATCGTGCGCTTCTATGACGATAATCCTACGGCCTATGATGCGGCTACCGGTGCGATCCCCCTGGCCCAGGCGGGGGAGACTGTCCAGAAAAGCGTATCCGACATCCTGCGGGTGAGCAGTGAGATTGACGCCGAACTGGCGGATTTCCTGGTGCGTGGGGCAGAAGCGGGGCTCGTGCATACCCAGGTCCCGCCCATTGAGATGGTGCTACTCTTCTGGGCCGCCCTGGCGGGCATGGTACGGACCGCCGACAGCCGGGAGGCATACATTCGGGAACGGACCGGACTGAGCCGGGAGGATTTCCTGCACCACGGCGCGCGCATGCTGCTCCACTCCATCACCAGAGCGGACCAATAAGGCGTTCCTGCAAAACGGGCTCCCCGGCAAAAGCCGGGGAGCCCGTTTTGCGTCGTTTCGGGTTTAATGCAGGCGCGCCTCCAGAGCAGAGAGCTCCTGAGAAAGCGTTTCCGGCAGTTTCGCCCCGAATTTGTCGTAGAATGCACGGATGGCATTCACCTCGTCCAGCCACATCGCCGTGTCCAGCTTGAGCAGGCCCTCCAGTGTGGCGCGGTCCACACCGGAACCCTCCAGGTCGATATCCTCGGCCTTGGGCTCATAGCCGATGGGGGTCTCCACCGCGTCGGCTTCATGGAAGCAGCGCTTCATGATCCACTCCAGCACCCGCAGATTGTCGCCGAAACCGGGCCAGAGGAAGCGCCCCTCGTCGTCGGTGCGGAACCAGTTCACATTGAAAATCTTGGGGGCCTTGTCGCCCAGGACCTTGCCCATGTCCAGCCAGTGCTGCCAGTAGTCGGCCATGTGATAGCCGCAGAAGGGGAGCATGGCCATGGGGTCCCGGCGGACCACGCCCACCGCGCCGGCAGCGGCTGCGGTGGTCTCGGAGGCCATAATGGAGCCTACGAAGACCCCATGGTCCCAATCGCGGGACTGATAGACCAGGGGAGCGGTTTTGGCCCGGCGGCCGCCGAAAACGATGGCGGAGATGGGCACGCCGGTGGGGCGTTCAAATCCCGGGGAGATGCAGGGGCAGTTTTTGGCGGGAGCGGTGAAGCGGGAGTTGGGGTGGGCGCCCTTTTCGGCGGAGGTGGTGCCGTTCCAGGGATTGCCCAGCCAGTCCAGCGCGTGCTGGGGCGGATTTTTGTCCAGACCCTCCCACCACACGGTGTTGTCGTCCAGGTTGAGGGCCACATTGGTGAAGATGGTGCCCTCGCGGGTGGAGGCCAGGGCATTGGGGTTGGACTTCTCATTGGTGCCCGGCGCCACACCGAAAAAGCCGTACTCGGGGTTCATGGCCCACAGGCGGCCGTCCTCGCCCACACGGAGCCAGGCGATATCGTCGCCCACACACCAGACCTTCCAGCCGGC
>NZ_JALFGV010000127.1:0-8577 GCF_022777125.1 Lawsonibacter sp. | reverse complement strand
GGGGATGTGACCCGGCCGCTGGCCCCGGCGGTGATCTCCGCCATGCACGCGGCCGTAGACGAGATGGGCACGGTGGAGGGCTTCCGGGGTTACGGTCCGGAGCAGGGCTATGACTTTCTCCGCCAGGCCATCGCGGAATACGACTATCAGGCGCGGGGCGCGGAGATCGCTCCGGACGAGATCTTCATCTCCGACGGCGCCAAAAGCGACTGCGGCAACATCGGGGATATCTTCGGTGTGGACAATGTGGTGGCGGTGTGCGACCCGGTGTACCCGGTGTACGTGGATACCAACGCCATGGCGGGCCGGGCGGGGGAGTACAGCGAGGCCGTGGGCCGCTGGAGCAATCTGGTCTATATGCCCTGTACGGCGGAGAACGGCTTTGCGCCCGCTCCGCCGGAGAGCAAGGTGGATCTGATCTACCTGTGCTTTCCCAATAACCCCACCGGCGCGGTGGCCACCCGGGAACAGCTGCAGGCCTGGGTGGATTACGCCGAGAGCCGGGGGGCGGTGATCCTGTTCGATTCGGCCTACGAGGCCTTTATCAGCGATCCCTCCATTCCGCACAGCATTTTTGAGATCGAGGGCGCCCGGCGCTGCGCCATCGAATTCCGCTCCTTCTCCAAGACGGCGGGCTTTACCGGAAACCGCTGCGCCTATACGGTGGTGCCCAGGGACCTGGAGCGGGGCGGCGCAAGTCTGAACACGCTGTGGAACCGCCGCCAGACCACGAAATTCAACGGCGTGCCCTATGTGGTGCAGCGGGGCGCCCAGGCGGTGTATTCGGATGCGGGCCGCGCCCAGGTGCGGGAGACCATCGCCTTTTATCAAAACAACGCCCGGGTCATCCAGGCGGGCCTGGCCGGGGCGGGCCTCACCGTCTCCGGTGGGGAGAATTCCCCCTATGTCTGGGCGAAAACGCCGCATGGCATGGGTTCCTGGGCCTTTTTCGACCTGCTGCTCCAGCAGGCGGGCGTGGTGACGACACCCGGCGCGGGCTTCGGACCCAGCGGGGAGGGCTATATCCGCCTGAGCGCGTTCGGCGGCGCGGAGGACACTGCAGAGGCGGTGGAGCGGATTCGAGCGGTACTCTGAAAACCACCCAAGGGGGGCCTACAAATGGAACGACGCAAGTACGAGGCCGGCCGGCAGAGCGGGCTCTATTCTCCGGCCTTTGAGCATGACGCCTGCGGCATCGGCGCGGTGGTGGACATCAAGGGCCGCCGCAGCCACCGGAATGTGGACGAGGCGCTGAAGATCGTGGAAAAGCTGGAGCACCGGGCGGGCAAGGACGCCGAGGGGAAGACCGGCGACGGCGTGGGCATCCTGGTGCAGATCTCCCACAAATTCTTCTCCAGGGCCGTGAAGGACCTGGGCTTTTCCCTGGGGGAGGAGCGGGATTACGGCATCGGGATGTTCTTCTTTCCCCAGGACACCCTCAAGCGCATGCAGGCCAAGAAGATGTTTGAGATCATCGTGCAGAAGGAGGGGCTGGAATTCCTGGGCTGGCGGACGGTGCCCGTGCGCCCGGAGATCTTGGGGCACAAGGCCCTGGCCAAAATGCCCTATATGGAGCAGGGCTTTGTGAAGCGCCCGGAGGGGCTGGAGCGGGGCCTTGCCTTCGACCGAAAGCTCTATGTGGTGCGCCGGGTGTTCGAGCAGTCCAACGACAACACCTATGTAGCCTCACTGTCCAGCCGTACCATCGTCTATAAGGGCATGTTTCTGGTGGAACAGCTGCGGGGCTTCTATCCGGATCTGCAAAGCCGCGACTATGAGTCCGCCGTGGCCCTGGTCCACTCCCGCTTCTCCACCAACACCAACCCGTCCTGGGAGCGGGCCCACCCCAACCGCCTCATGGCCCACAACGGCGAGATCAACACTATCCGGGGCAATGTGGACCGTATGCTGGCCCGGGAGGAGACCATGTCCTCCCGGCTGCTGGACGGGGATATGGACAAGGTGCTGCCGGTGGTCAACGTCTCCGGCTCCGACTCGGCCATGCTGGACAATACGCTGGAGTTTCTGATGATGGCGGGCATGGACCTGCCTCTGGCCGTCATGGTGGCGATCCCGGAGCCCTGGAGCAACGACCGCACCATTTCCCGCTCCAAGCGGGATCTGTACCAGTATTACGCCACGCTCATGGAGCCCTGGGACGGTCCGGCCTCCATCCTCTTCTCCGACGGCGACGTGGTGGGCGCGGTGCTGGACCGCAACGGCCTGCGGCCCTCCCGGTATTACGTGACGGACGACGATAAGCTCATCCTCGCCTCCGAGGTGGGGGTGCTGGATCTCCCGCCGGAGCGCATCGTGGAGAAATCCCGGCTCCAGCCGGGGCGGATGCTGCTGGTGGATACCAAAGAAGGGCGCGTCATCGGGGACGAGGAGCTCAAGCAGCGCTACGCCTCCCGCCAGCCCTACGGCGAATGGCTGGACCGCAACCTGGTCCACCTGTCCGACCTGGAGGTGCCCAACCACCGGGCGCCCGTCAGCTCCAAGCAGCAGCGGGCCCGCCTGCAGAAGGCGTTCGGTTATACCTATGAGGATGTGCGCAATACCATCCTGCCGATGGCCCGCACCGGGGCGGAGCCCACCGCCGCTATGGGGACCGATATCCCCCTTGCGGTGCTGGATGACAAGGATCAGCCCCTGTTTCACTATTTCAAGCAGCTCTTTGCCCAGGTGACCAATCCGCCCATCGACGCGATCCGGGAAGAGATCGTCACCGACACCACCGTCTATGCCGGAGACGACGGGAACCTGCTGGAGGAACGGGCGGAAAACTGCCGGGTCCTCCAGATCCGAAACCCCATCCTCACCTCCACCGACATGATGAAGATCAAGGCCATGAAGCGCCCCGGCTTCCAGGTAGAGACCGTCTCCATCCTCTACTATAAGAATACGCCTCTGCAGCGGGCGCTGGAGCATCTCTTTGTGGCGGTGGACCGGGCCTACCGGGACGGGGCCAACATCGTGGTCCTCTCCGACCGGGGCGTGGATGAAAACCATGTGGCCATCCCGTCCCTGCTGGCGGTATCCGCCATTGAGCAGTACCTGGTCCGCACCAAGAAGCGCACGGCGGTCTCCATCCTGCTGGAGTCCGCCGAGCCCCGGGACGTCCACCATTTTGCCACCCTGCTGGGCTACGGCGCCCGGGCCATCCATCCCTATCTGGCCCAGGAGACCATCGTGGAGCTCATCGAGGAGGGCCTGCTGGACAAGGACTTTCACACGGCGGTGGACGACTACGACGCGGCCATCCTCCACGGCATCGTGAAGATCGCCTCCAAGATGGGCATCTCCACCCTCCAGTCCTATCAGTCCGCTCAGATCTTCGAGGCCATCGGCATCAACCGGGACGTGGTGGACGCGTATTTCACCAACACCGTCTCCCGGGTGGGCGGCATCGGCCTGCAGGAGATTGAGGAAATGGTGGACCGCAACCACTCCAAGGCGTTTGATCCGCTGGGCCTGGGATGCGACCCCGCACTGGACAGCATGGGGGTCCACAAGGCCCGTTCCGGAGCCGAGGACCACATGTACAATCCCCAGACCATCCACCTGCTGCAGCAGGCTGCCCGGAGGGGGGATTACGCGCTGTTCAAGCAGTATACCGCTCTGGTGGACGATGAGACCAGGCCCCACACGCTCCGGGGCCTTCTGGAGATGGAGTATCAGGATACGCCGCTCCCCCTGGACGAGGTGGAGAGCGTGGACTCCATCGTCAAGCGCTTCAAGACCGGAGCCATGAGCTATGGCTCCATCTCGCAGGAGGCCCACGAGTGCCTGGCACAGGCCATGAACCTGTTGGGCGGCAAGTCCAACTCCGGCGAGGGCGGCGAGGAGCCCGACCGCCTGGGCGATCCCTCCCGCAACTCCGCCATCAAGCAGGTGGCCTCCGGCCGCTTCGGCGTCACCAGCGCGTATCTGGTATCCGCCCGGGAGATCCAGATCAAGATGGCCCAGGGCGCCAAGCCCGGCGAGGGCGGGCATCTGCCGGCCGGCAAGGTCTACCCCTGGATCGCCAAGTGCCGCCACTCCACCCCCGGCGTCACCCTGATCTCCCCGCCGCCCCACCACGATATCTATTCCATCGAGGATCTGGCCCAGCTGATCTATGACCTGAAAAACGCCAACCGGAACGCACGCATCTCGGTGAAGCTGGTCAGTGAGGCAGGGGTGGGCACCATCGCCGCCGGCGTGGCCAAGGCCGGGGCCCAGGTGGTGCTCATCTCCGGCTACGACGGCGGCACCGGCGCCGCGCCCCGCACGTCCATCCATAACGCGGGCCTGCCCTGGGAGCTGGGGCTGGCGGAGACCCATCAGACCCTGATCCGGAACGACCTGCGCTCCCGCGTGGTCATCGAGACCGACGGCAAGCTGATGAGCGGCCGGGACGTGGCGATCGCCTGCATGCTGGGCGCCGAGGAGTTCGGCTTTGCCACGGCGCCGCTGGTGACCATGGGATGCGTGATGATGCGGGTGTGCAACCTGGACACCTGTCCCGTGGGCGTGGCCACACAGAATCCGGAGCTGCGCCGCCGCTTTGCGGGCAAGCCGGAATACGTGGTCAACTTTATGCGCTTTATCGCTCAGGAGCTGCGGGAGCACATGGCCCGGCTGGGCGTGCGCACCGTGGAGGAGCTGGTGGGCCGCACCGACCTGCTGAAGGTCCGGCCCCCGGTGAACGGCCGGGCGGCCACGGTAGACCTCCGCGCCCTTTTGGACAACCCCTATCCCGCCGGGACCAAGACCCACTTTGACTCCAAGGATGTGTTCGACTTCCATCTGGAGCAGACCGTGGACCTGAAGACGCTGGAGAAGAAACTGGGCAAGGCCCTGGAGCAGGGGAAAAAGTGCCGGGTGGAGGTGGCGGTGTCCAGTACCGACCGCGCCGTAGGCGCGATCCTGGGCTCCGACATCACCCGGCTCCACGGCGGCGCGCTGGAGGAGGATACCTTTACCGTCAAATGTACCGGCGGCGGCGGGCAGTCCTTCGGGGCCTTCATTCCAAAGGGCCTGACCCTGGAGCTGGAGGGAGACGCCAACGACTATCTGGGCAAAGGCCTCTCCGGCGGCAAACTGGTGGTTTATCCGCCCAGAGGCAGCCGGTTCCAGGCCGGCGAAAACATTCTGGTGGGCAACGTGGCCCTGTACGGCGCCACCAGCGGGACGGCGTTTCTCAACGGCGTGGCCGGAGAGCGCTTCTGCGTGCGCAATTCCGGGGCTACCGCCGTGGTGGAAGGCGTGGGTGACCACGGCTGCGAGTACATGACCGGCGGCCGGGTGGTGGTTCTGGGCCGCACCGGGCGCAACTTCGCCGCGGGCATGAGCGGCGGGGTGGCCTTTGTCCTGGATGAGGACCGGGATCTGTACCTGCGTCTGAACAAGGAACTGGTCTCGATGGAACTGGTCACCGAGAAGCACGATATCGCGGAACTGAAGGCGCTCATCCAGGCCCACGTGGACGCCACCGGCTCTCCGCGCGGCCGGGAGATCCTGGCGGATTTTGAGGGCTGTCTGCCGCGGTTCAAGAAGATCCTGCCGCACGATTACGACCGCATGCTGCGCACCATCGCCCAGTATGAGGAGAAGGGCATGACCCGCCGGCAGGCGGAGGTGGAGGCTTTTTACGTCAACACCGGCAAGAAAGGGGAGTAAGGCAGATGGGAAAGCCTACCGGATTTTTGGAATACCAGCGCCAGGCCAACCCGGCGGAGGACCCCCAGGCGCGCATCCGGCATTATCAGGAGTTTCACCCCCGGCTGGACCGGGAGGAGCGGCGGCGGCAGGGGGGGCGCTGCATGGAGTGCGGCGTGCCGTTCTGCCAGTCGGGCGCGGTGCTGGGCGGCATGGTCTCCGGCTGCCCGCTGCACAACCTGGTGCCGGAATGGAACGATCTGGTCTATACCGGCAACTTCGGCCACGCCCTGGAGCGGCTTTTGAAGACCAACAATTTCCCGGAATTCACCGGACGGGTCTGCCCCGCCCTGTGCGAGGCGGCCTGCACCTGTGGATTGCATGGACAGCCGGTCACGATCAAAGAAAACGAGCTGGGGATCATCGAGGACGCCTGGGAGCGCGGACTGGTCCGGCCCCGGCCCAGCGGAGCCTGCACCGGAAAGCGGGTGGCGGTGGTGGGCTCCGGCCCCTCCGGCCTGGCCTGCGCCGACCAGCTGAGCCTGCGGGGCCACAGCGTCACCGTCTTTGAGCGGGAGGACCGCCCCGGCGGTCTGCTGATGTACGGCATCCCCAACATGAAGCTGGAGAAATCCGTCGTCCTGCGCCGGATCGCACTGATGCGGGAGCAGGGCGTGACGTTCCGCTGCGGCGTGGACGTGGGGAGGGACCGGAAGGCCAAGGAGCTTTTGCAGGAGTTTGACGCAGTGGTGCTCTGCTGCGGCGCCTCGGATCCCCGGGATCTGAACGTAGCCGGACGGGAGACCCGTGGGGTCTGCTTCGCGGTGGACTTCCTCAAGGAGACCACCCGCAGCCTGCTGAATTCCGGCCTGACCGACGGAGCGTACCCCTCCGCCCGGGGGAAACACGTGGTGGTCGTGGGCGGCGGCGATACGGGCAATGACTGCGTGGGCACCTGTATCCGCCACGGCTGTAAGAGCGTGGTCCAGCTGGAGATGATGCCCAAGGCCCCCGACCGGCGCGGCGGGAACAATCCCTGGCCCGAGTGGCCCCGCGTCTGCAAGACAGATTACGGTCAGGAGGAGGCCGTCGCCGTCTTTGGCCGGGACCCGCGCCGCTACCAGACCACCGTTACGGAATTGCTTCCGGACGAACAGGGAAACCTGAAAGCCGTCAAGACCGTCCGGCTGGGAAGCGATTGCAAGCCCCTGCCGGGGAGCGAAGCGGTGCTGGAGTGCGAGCTGCTGCTCATCGCCGCGGGCTTTCTGGGGGCGCAGAAGTATGTCAGCGACGCCTTTGGCCTGGAGCTGACCCCACGCGCCTGTGTGAAAACGCAGGCGGACGGTTATGCTGCCGGCGCGGGCAAAATCTTCGCCGCCGGCGATATGCGCCGGGGCCAGTCCCTGGTGGTGTGGGCCATCCGGGAGGGCCGCGGCGCGGCCCGGGCGGTGGACGAGTACCTGATGGGCTATACCAATCTGCCATAAACGCATGCCAAAGCGCGCGCCGAATCGGTTCGACACGCCGGGGCGCGCCGCATTGCGGCGCGCCCACGATTTTTTTGTTGCCATTTCCCGGATATCCGGGTATCATATTCTATGGTGATACGATTGAAAAAAGTTTTACGGGGACTGGGACGGCTCGCCCTGGTCCTCCTGGTTCTTTGCGCCGCCGTGCTGGCGCTTTTGGGCCTGCTGCGCTGGCGGGGGCTGCTGCTCTTCGCCCAGGAGGCGGACCCGGAGCAGTGGGAGGTTTTCGGCGTGGATGTCTCCTCCTACCAGGGAGTGGTGGACTGGCCCGTCCTGGCGGAGCAGGGGGTGGACTTCGCCTTCCTCAAGGCCACCGAAGGAAGCGCCCTGCAAGACCGGCAATTTTCCGCCAACTGGGCGGGCGCGTTCGCGGCGGGCATCCGGGCGGGGGCTTACCACTTTCTCAGCTACGACAGCTCCGGAGACGCCCAGGCGGATCATTTTATCAGCGTGGTGCCCCGGACCGAGGGAATGCTGCCTCCAGTGGTGGATATCGAGTTTTATGGCGCCTATCTGACCGATCCGCCGGAGCGCGCGGCGGTACGCGCCATTCTGGACCCGCTGCTGGCGCGTTTGGAGGAGTATTACGGCGTCAAGCCCATCCTCTATGTGACCTATCGCTCCTATTATCGCTATCTGGCGGGAGGAGACTATGGGGCCTATCCCATCTGGTGCTCCAGCCCGGTGGTCTTCCCGCTGGTGCCGGGCTGGACCTTCTGGCAGTATTCGCACACCGCCCGTCTCCCGGGTTATTACGGAAGCCAGGACAAGATCGACCTGAACGTCTTCCGGGGCGGCGCGGCGGAGTTCCAGCGCTTTGGAAATCCGGCGTGAGCTCTTCTATTCCAACGCGAAATCTGATATAATAATGCAAGGCGGCGCAGCACAAGTATGCCTGCGGCGCTTTGCGGCAATTTTGCGCCGTAAATGTGTTGGCAATACGCGAGATACACAAAGGATTCCGGCGTTTTTCACCTTTTTGGCGCAAAGTTTCCTGCAAACGGCATTTGGAAAATGATACCGTCGGCAAACGGGAGACAACGCGGTTGTTCGGGGCTGCGAGAACATCCGGCTTCGTCATCCTTGCAGCCGGGCGTCAGCCCGGCTGCCTTGTCCGCCGGTGGTACGGCGTTGCCTTGATCAATGATCCTGACGGAGGTGGGGTATGGATCGCTTTTCTGCCCTTGCGACCGAATTGAAACGTACGCTGCCCGGCCTGGAGCTGCGGGAGGAGGAGCCCATGCGGGGGCACACCACCTTCCGGGTGGGGGGACCGGCCCGTCTGATGGCGCTGCCCGGGAGCCGGAAGGAGGCCGCCGCCGCCGTGCGGGCGGCCGCAGAGAAGGGGATCGCCCCCTTTTTCCTGGGAAATGGCAGCAATCTGCTGGTGTCGGACGCCGGCTAC
>NZ_JALFGV010000006.1:0-7614 GCF_022777125.1 Lawsonibacter sp. | reverse complement strand
CGGCCAAAAAATTTCATTGAAAATCGGGGTGAAATGTTACAACGCTCGGACATTTCAAAAAAATTTACGGCGGGCAGCCGGAAATGGCCGTCCGCCGTGTGCTATTTTGTCGGCAGCATAATGGAAAATTCCGAACCCTTGCCCGGCTCCGAAACCACCTTGATATAGCCGCCCTGCCTCGTTACGATCTCGCGGGCCAGATACAGGCCAATGCCTACGCCCTGCTGTTCGTGTACTTCTTCCTCACGATAAAAGCGCCGGAAGATGGCGGCCTGATTGCTTTCGGAAATGCCCTTGCCGGTGTCGGTCACTTTGATCTCCACATACATTTCCCACAGCACCACCGACACAGCGATTTTCCCGCCTGCCGGGGTGTACTTCACCGCATTGTCCAGCAGGTTAAAGAGGGCTTCGGATGTCCATTTGCTGTCATGGGAAACGGTCAAATCCTCCGGGCAGTCCACGGACACAGCGATTTCCTTTTTCTCCGCTGCATACACGATCCCACTCATGGCCTGCGCCACGGTATCAAAGAGGCGGCCCGGTTTCTTATCCAACTGGATCACGCCCGTTTCCAGCCGGGAGGTTTTCACAAGGGCCTGAAAGAGAAAGTCCAGCTTATCCGTCTGGCTGCGGATTCCACGGATAAAGTCGGTGCGCTCCGCCTCGGTCATGGGCTTTTCCAGCAGGGTGTCCGTCGCCATTTTCAGATTGCTTACCGGCGTTTTTACTTGATGGGAAATATCCGATACAAGGGTCTGCAATTCCTGCCGTTCCTCGTCCACCCGGCGGCGGTTCTCCTGCATGATCTGGTAAAGCCTTGCCAGCCGGTGTCCGATTCTGGCAAGCTGGGTTTCGCTGTCCTCCGGGCGCTGGGGCGCTTCATTCCCGGCGATCATGTGGTCTAAGGTCTGGCACAGATCAGCGGTAAACTGCGAAAGCCGCTTTCCAAACGCCTGCGTCAGTACAAAAATCCCCACAAGGGCGCACAGCAGCAGCGCTCCGCCCGTCAGCAGCACCGCCGTCTGTTTTGTCACAAGAAACAGGGCTATGGTAATCCCGGACATGGAGAGGACAAGCCCCAGTGCCACCCAGCGAAATAGCCGCTTTACCGAGAGGTGATTGAACTTCATTTCGCCTCGCCTCCCGTCCATTGATAGCCCATGCCGTAGACGGTCTTGATGTAGGGCACTCCGCCGTCGGATTCGATCTTGCTGCGAATCCGGCTGATGGAGGTGGTCAGGGTGTGTTCGTCCACAAACTTCTCGTCTATATCCCACAGCTTTTCCAAAAGCTGCCCACGGGTCAGCACTTGCCGGGGATTTTTACGGAACAGGTTCATCATTTTGTATTCCATCGGGGATAGGGTCAGGGGCTTGCCATTTAAGGAAGCCGTCTGCTCCGAGAAGTCCAGAAACAGCCGCCCGTCGTTGTAAATGTCCTTGGCCGGTTTGTGGCGTTCCAGCATGGCAAACATAGCTTTGATTTTCCGCTGCAAGGCCCCGATCACAAAAGGCTTTGTGATGTAGTCCACCGCGCCCACCTCATAGCCCCGTATCTGATCGCTCTCCTGATCGTTGGCGGTCAGGAAAATCACAATGGTGTCCGGGTGCCGGGGCTTTATCAGCTTGCACAACTCAAAACCGTTCCCGTCCGGCAGGTTGATGTCCAGCAGCACCAGATCAAATTCCCGCTGGCGGATGGCTTCGGCTGCGGTTCTGGCATTTAGGGCAGAAGTCACGCCGTAGCCGTCTGCGGTCAGGTTATAGGCCAACATCTTATTCAAAAAACTGTCGTCCTCGACAATTAAAATCTGCTTCATATCCTCACTTCCTTTGCTTTTTGCAGATAGCATAACAGGCAAATGTCCGCGAAATGTTACAGCGGACAAAATATATCCCTGATTACACATTTTTTCTCTGCTTACCGCAAATTCGTAAAGGCAAACGGACAGCAGTTGCTGCCCTTGCGTTTTATTATAGCGAATAATGTATAAGCGTGGTGTTGTTCTATCCGGTGTGGTGTCTTTAACTATGGGAAACTCCGCGTTCCCACTTGGACACCGCCTGGCGGGATACGCCCAGATGCTCGGCCAGCTGTTCCTGTGATCGGCCGCTCCTTTTGCGGCAGGACTGTATGCGTTCTCCCAACGACATTGCATCGCCCTTCTTTCTGGATCCAGCGTACCAAAGCGTCCGGTTGCACGCTACCAAGCGTGGCCGGAAGATTCGCAACCGGCGGTTGCGGATGCGAATTCCTCGTAAGAATACAGCGCGTTGAGCACCGGCAGCAAGGCGTTGGCGCTCAGATGTTCCGGCAGCGCAAGCGACCGCAGCAGCGCCTGCCGCCGCTGGGTCGCCCCCGGCGCGCCGGAGAGCCCCAGAGCGAACAGATCGGCCTTGGTGATCTCCCGTCGAGGCTGCCTCCGCGCCTCCCCCTTCCCTTCCTCCAAAACGGTGGCGCCCGCCCGGCGCAGGGCCCGCTCCAGCACCTCGGGACGCATGCCCTCCACCCCGAGCTTGCCCGCCTTCCCCGGTGCGCGTTTGCGGCGTTCCTTGCCGTACTGGTCGGGGATATACGCGTGCTTGACCTGCCCGGCCGGGAGCGCGCCTTTCAAAAAATTGCGGATGACGAACCCCGCGCCGTCCGAGTCGGTGAGCACGATGATCCCCCGCTGCCCGGCCAGCCGGCGCAGCAGCGCCAGACGCTCCTCATCCTTGAAGATGCCGAAGCCCGACGTCTCCAAAATCACGCCGTCCACCAGCTGGGACAAGGTATTCTTATCATACCGGCCCTCCACCACGATGGCCTCTTTGATCTTCAGCACCGGCTACGCTCCCTTTTTGACCGCCAGCTCCATCAGCAGGGAGATCAGTAGCTCCTCCCCATCGGCACCGGTGGATTTCATGGCCAGATCGGTCTCTCCGCAGCGGATCACCGCCCGGCGGCACCAGGGCAGGGAGAAGCGCCGGGCCGACTGCATCAGCTTTTCCGCCGGATAAGCCGAGCGCATGCCCCACAGCTCCATCAGGTAACTGGCCCCCTTCTTCTCCTCGATGGCCAGCCGGGCGGAATAGAGCTGCCGCAGCTGCCGGCCCAGCACCGCCAGCAGTTTGATCGGCGCCTCCTGCAGGTGCAGCAGGTCTCCCAGTACCGAGGCGGCCTTGTCGAAGTTCCCCGCAGCGATGGCGTCGGTCATCTGAAAGACCACCGCGTCCAGCTGTGGGGTAGCCACCGCATCGATATCCGCCCGGGTGACCCGCCGCCCCCTGGCGTAAGCGCCCACCTTTCCGATCTCGGAGATCAGGGTATTCATCAGATCCCCGCACAGGAACAGGAGATACTTGGCGTCCTCGGTGCTGATGTCATGCTCCAGGGCCCGGAAGCGGCGGGAGATCCAGTCGATCAGATCCCCCTGCTCCTGCCGCTGGAAGCCTACCACGCTGCCCTTTTCCTTCAGCACGCCCGCCAGCTTGGTGCGGGCGTCGGCCTTGTATTCGATCAGGTCGTAGACGAAGACCAGGCAGACATACTCCGGCAGATCGCTCAACAGGGCGGCCAGCGCTTCCTTGTCCCCCTTGTAAAGATCGTAGTCGCTGACCACGATCAGGGTGCGCCGGCTCATCATGGGCAGGCAGTCCACCAGCTGCTCCAGAACCTTCACGTCAAATTCCTTTCCGCTGAGCGTATGAAGATTGAACTCCTCCATTCCCGGCGGCAAAAGCTTCTGCTTCATCTCTCCCAGGTAATAATCCCGGAGATAGACCTCCTCCCCATGGAAGACGTAAAGGGAGCCCAGCGTCCCCTCCTTCAGGTCCTTTTTCAGCTTTTGATAGGCGGCCTTATCCGGCTTTCCTCTTGGCGGCATATCATTTTCTCCTTACTCTGCGGTAATGCGCACCGTTCCCATCCAGTCGGTGCGGTAGATCTCACACCCGGCGGCGGCCAGGCGCTCCAGCGTCTCGTCCGCCGGATGGCCATACGTATTGTATCCCACGGAGAGGACCGCGCGCTCCGGCGTCGTGGCCAGCAGCAGCTCCTCCGAGGTGGCGTATTTGGAGCCGTGGTGTCCCGCCACCAGCAGCTCAAGATCGGGCAGCGCCCCGTATTTGATCAGGCGGCGCTCCACCGCGGCGTTCATATCGCCGGTGATGAGGGCGTCGAACGCCCCCGCCGTACACAGCACGGACAATCCCTCCTCGTTGGCGCCCCCGTCGCCCAGCGGCGCGTAGACACGCAGGGACGCTCCGCCCAGGGTGACATGGGCGTCCTGTGTGAGATAGACAAGCTCCACCCCGTGCGCCTGCGCCGCCGCTTCGATCTCCCGGCGCAAAGGCTCCTCCGGCTCCACGTCGGGCAGGAGCAGGCGCTCCACCTCCAGCCGCTCCAGCAGCTGGGGCACGCCGCAGGCATGGTCCGCGTGATAGTGGGTGAGCACCAGCAGGTCCAGCCGGGCCGTCCCCAGGGATTGCAGGTAGTCCGCCGCCGTGTCGCCGGGATCGCTGAGGCCGCTGCCGCCGCAGTCCACCAGCGCACAGCGCCCCTGGGAGTAGAGGACCACGCTCTGCCCCTGCCCCACGTCCAGCACCGAGACGCTCAGGCGGCCGGAGGTACGGGAGGCTGCGGTAAGCAGCAGCGCCGCGCACAGGCAGAGCCCGCCTGCGCCCACCGGCAGCAGCATCCGCTTTTGTTCCCCCCGCCAGAACAGCCAGAGCAGCAGCAGGGCGTATCCCAGCAGCAGCCACAGCCGCAGGTAGATCGAGTCGGTCCCCACCGACGCGAAGGGGAGTCTGGAGAGCAGTTCGGCCATCTTCTGAAGATACCAGACCGGCAGCGCCGCCGCCCAGGCCGCCAGCGCCGCCGCCGCGGGAAACAGCAGCCCCAAAAGCGCCACGGCCAGGGCACCCAAAAACGCGCCGGATACCGCCCAGAGGGTAAGCAGATTGGTCACAGGGGCGATCAAAGAGAGCGAGCCGAAGTAGTACGCCGAGAGCGGCGTAGTGAACACGACGGCGCCCAGGGTGGTGGCCAGGCTGGCCGCGGCAAAGCGCAGCGCCTTGCCCCCCAGTCCCTTCCGCGGAAGCTTCCCGTCCCAACGCTCCCAGAGCCTGCCGGTAAACAGGCAGATGCCCGCCACGGCGGCGAAGGACAGCTGCAGGGATACGCTGGCCGCGGCGTAGGGGTTGTGCACCAACAGCAGCAGCAAAATGGCACACAGCGACGTAGGCGTGTCGTTCTCCCGGCCCAGCAGAGGGGCCAGCAGCAGCATAGACTGCATAAAGGCCGCCCGCAGCACCGAGGGGCTGTTTCCGGCCACCGCCGCAAAAAAGAAGACCAAAAGAATCCCCGCCACAGCGGAGTGCCTGCGCCGCCCCAGCAGGACGGCAAGCAGCCCGGACAGGACGGATACGTGCAATCCCGAGACCGCCACCACATGGGCAATGCCGGAACGGCGCAGCGCGGAGTACAGCGCCCCCGGCAGGCCGGAACGGTCGCCGGTGATCAGGGCGGCGGCCAGAGGCGCGGCGCTGTCCGGAAAACAGCGCCGGACGCTGTCCTTCAGGGCCTTGGCGATCCAGGCGGGCCAGTACCGGGGCGGGATCCGTTCCGGCCGGATTACGGCGGTCGCCCCGCCGTCGGCATAGGCGATGAGGGTGATCCCTCTGGCGTGGTAGTACTCGCTCTCCTCCCCGGCCACGGTATCCGCCAGCCGGAAGCGGCCGGAGAAGGTCAGCCGGTCTCCGGGACGCAGCGCGGGAAGGCTCCCGTCCTTCCCGGCAGCCAGGTAGAGCTGGGTCTTGACGCTTCCGCCCTCCTCCGGGCAGACCCGCACCGCCACTGAGCAGCCGTAGGCAGTTTCCCGGGGCCAGTCCGCTGCCACCGCTTCCACCGTCTCCTCGCTTCCCGCCAGGGCTTCGGCCCCCGTGTGAAACAGGGCGGTATAGGCGCACAGCCAGAGCAGTCCCGCCGACAGGCCCAGGGCGGTCAGAATGCAGCGCAGCCGTCCGTCCCCCCGGAAAAACATCCCCGCCAGCGCCCCCAGCCCGCAGCAAAGCCCCACTGGGAGCCAGAAACGCTCCGGGAGGAGAAACAACGCCGCAAAGACCGCCGCCGAAAAGGGCCCGGCGAAGGCACACAGCTTACGCATGGGGCGGCGAGGGATGGTCCGTGCGCCCCAGGATATAGTCGGTGCTGGTCTGATAGAAGTCGGCCAGTTTGAGCAGGGCCCACACTGGGATCTCCCGGATGCCCTTCTCATAGCGGCGGTAGACTTCCCGATTCAGATTCAGATATTGGGCGATTTCGATTTGGGTCTTGTCGTGGTCGACCCGCAGATCCTCCAGCCGTCCAAAATGCATAAGGCAACACCTCAAAGAAATGCTACTAAATTGTAGCATCCCTTCGTCGTTCTGCTACCATTTGAATGTAATTATACCTCATTTCACCCTGTTCTGCAATCCGGTACGGCAGATCCCCCGGTCTGAGCGCACGAAAGAGAGGCGGCATCCTCAAGACGCCGCCTCCGCTTTGCCCGCCCCGCTCTTTCCTTCCTTCAGCATCCCCCGGATATATTGGGGCACGGTTTCCCGGGAGATCCCCAATGCTGCCGACAGCTCGCCGTAGAGCAGCTCCTCCGCACGCTTGCGGTACTTTTCTTCCAGCTTCCCGGGGCGCTTTCCGCTCTCCCGGGCTGCCGCGTCTCTCCAATGAATGGTCTTTATGAGTTTGACCAAGTCGGCGGCATCGTGACTTTGGAAGGATGCCTGATACTGGCGGGAACGCAGCTGCAAATTGCCTGTTTCCACCCGTTCCGCCCGGATAGAAGGCATGGAGCGGATCAGGTCGTCCGCCTCCTCCTTGGTAAGCACTGGGCGCAGAAATACCCTGGTGTCCACCGGCGCGTAAATGACCTCTGTGCCGTACAGGGGCGCAAGGGTATAATACGTTTTGCTCTGCCCTTCCGGCACCCCCACTCCAATGACCCTGCACACGCCGCTGCCGCCGTAGACGATAAGCGCGCCGACGGGATAGGGCGCCGTTGTATTCATGCCAGATAATCCCCGCAGGGATAGGCGTTATATTGCCGGCGCAGCCTGAGCAGGATGGACCCGTCAGGCTGGGTGAGTTCCTCCTCTACCCTATATCGGATCTTGCGGCGATCCAGCCCCTGCCTGTAGGCCTCCGCCTCCCGTTTGACCAAGTTCACCGCCTCCTCATGGCTGACATCGTCCTTCAGGGCAAAATGGATCGTCTGCGCCAGGCAGGCATATTTGATTCGCTTCATGCAGGACACCTCCCTTTTGGTTTTCTTTATTTTAGCATTTTAAAAAATGTCCTTGCAAACAAAAATCTTCGAAAATTTCATTTTCGTGCACTTTGTCCAGCAATATCTCGCCTAAAAGTTGTTTATTTTACCCATATCCGCATTTTAGGGCCGTCCGTTCCGCCGCTTTCCGTCCGCTTGTGCCGCAGTCCCCCCGCCCTGCCCGGGCAAGGGCCTTGGCAAAGCCGTCCTTTCGCCGGCGTGCTGGCCGGCGCTGCTCAGGGGGCAAGCGCCCCGGCGATGGGACGCATACCGGCGGGTCCCAACCATAAACCGGAACACACCCGGGG
>NZ_JALFGV010000074.1:0-11678 GCF_022777125.1 Lawsonibacter sp. | reverse complement strand
TATTTGCGCAACTTATTTTACCTTATCTTCAAGCATACCCCTCCTTGGATTGTTTGCAAGACACACTGCATCCAGCATAGCCGATTTTTCCCTTCCTGCCAACACAAAGGACCGTGCGGCTCAGCCGCACGGTCCTTTGTGTCCTCCCACTTCAAAGCCAGTCGTCCACGACATCCCGCAGGGTGGCCGGTGTGACGGTATTGCGCCGGAGCAGCTCCATCAATGCGTCGATCCGGGTCACACTGACGGTGATGTGGGGGATGCAGGCCGTCTCCCCTTCTTCCCCCACCACCTTGACGCCGTAGCTTTCACAGGCGAAGCCGTCGCCCAATTCCATTTGGTCCACCAGGATATAATACGCGAAGGTATGGTTTGCTCCCGCCTCATCCTCCGTACGGCAGGTATCGACAAGCAGTTCCCTCATTTTGTGTACCTCCTCCCAGCGCTTCGGTTCGTAACTACATTATATAGTAATTTCCAGAATTTGCAAAGTGAATTCTATCGCATTCTTCGACACAATGGTCTTCATAATTTCTCAAATTTTGTTTTCTGTAAACCCATCTTTCAGATCTTGAAGTTTTTGGTCGAATCCAGTCGCTAACATTTTGATTTTTTGCCTATAATTTTGTATTGTTTTGTTTCTCTTCGCCTGCTATCATAGGCGCATACTGTAACACGAAGGAGGGTACGATGCGCTTTTTCCAACGGCTGGCCTCCATGCACCCGATCCCCCGCTATGTACTCACCCGCTGCGTGCTGCTGACCTGTGCGCTGCTCGCTTCCGCTCTGGTGCTTTTGGTATGGGCCGGCGGCTATACATATGAGACCGTATTGCTCTACGACTACGCAGAGCATTTGCAAACGATGGCTCTGATCGTGCTGGGTACCGGCCTGATCGGGGCAGTGCTTTTAGAGGACGTGCTGATCCGATAGTCTGAGGATATAAAACGGCGGCCCCCATACGGGGGCCGCCGTTTTATATCCGTTTTTACTTGCTTGCCTTGAGGGTGCGGATGGCTTCGATGAGCATGGGCGCGACCTTATAGAGGTCGCCGACAATGCCGTAGGAGGCCACTTCGAAGATGGGAGCGGACTCGTTCTTGTTCACCGCGATGATGCACTCGGAGTCCTGCATGCCCGCTTTGTGCTGGATGGCGCCCGAAATGCCCAGCGCCACGTAGATGCGGGGATGTACCGTCTTGCCCGTCTGCCCCACCTGATGGTCCGCGCTGATCCAGCCCGCGTCCACGCAGGCGCGGGACGCGCCCACGACGCCGCCCAGCACCCCCGCCAGCTCCTCCGCCAGCGCCAGGCCCTTCTCCACGTCCTTGCTGATGCCGCGTCCCACAGACACCACTACGTCCGCTCCGATCAGGTCCACCAGCTTCTTGGCCGCCTTCTTGACCTCCAGCACGTCCACATGGATATCCTCCCTGGACAGCTGCACGGCCACCTTCTCCACCACCGTCCTGGCGGCGCCCGCCTCGTCGTACGCCTGCGTCTGCATCACGCCGGGACGCACCGTGGACATCTGCGGACGGAACCGCGGGCAGATGATGGTGGCCATCAGGTGTCCGCCGAAGGCCGGACGGGTCATCTTCAGGTTGGTGTTCTCCTCGAACACCGTGTTGTCCACGTCGATGGTGGAGGTGGTCTTCAAAAACTCCTTGTACTTGGCCACGTCCACATCCAGGTGCGTGCAGTCGGCCGTCAGGCCCGTGTGCAGCCGGGCCGCGCACCGCGGGCCCAGGTCACGGCCGATGTTGGTGGCGCCGATCAGGAAGATCTCCGGCTTCTTCTCTTCCACCAGGTCGCAGATGACCTTGGTGTACGCGTCCGTCGTATAGACGTTCAGCAGCTCGTGGTCGCAGTAGTACACCTTGTCCGCGCCGTACCCGCCCAGCGCCTTCAGGTACTCCTCCTTCACGTTGTGCCCCAGCACAACCCCAGCCAGCTCCACGCCGAGGTCGTTGGCCAGCTTCCGCCCCTCGCTCAGCAGCTGGTAGCTCGTGCTCATGATCACGCCCTCGCGCTGCTCACAGAATACCCATACGCCCTTGAACGCCCCGGTGTCCTTGCTATTGAATTCAGCCATTTCCTGTCTCTCCTCTCTCTTAGATGATGTGCTTCTCGTCCAGCAGGCCCACCAGCTTGTCGACGGCGGCCTTGTCGGCCCCTTCGAGCATCATGCCGGCGCCTTTCACCGGGGGAGAGAAGGACTTATACACATTGGTCGGAGAGCCCTTCAGGCCGATGGTGTCCACGTCGATCAGCGGATCGTCCTTCAGCGTCTCGTAGTTGTAGACCTCCAGCGGCTTCTGATAGCACTCCATGATCCCGCCCACGCTCATATAACGGGCCGGGTTCAGCTCCTTCACGCACGTCAGCAGGCACGGCGTGGCCACCTTGATGGTCATGTACCCGTCCTCCAGCAGCCGCTTTACCGTCACCGACTTGCCTTCCACCGTGATCTCCGCCACGTAGGACACCTGCGGCACATGCAGCTTTTCCGCGATCTGGGGGCCGACCTGCGCCGTGTCCCCGTCGATCGCCTGCCGGCCGCAGAAGATGACGTCGTCCTCTTCCACCCCGATCTTCTTGATCGCCGCCGCCAGGATCTGGGAGGTCGCGTAGGTATCGCTGCCCCCGAACTCTCGCGCGGAGACCAGCACCGCCTCGTCGCACCCCATCGCCAGCAGCTCACGCAGCATCCCTTCCGCCGGAGGAGGTCCCATGGACACCACAACCACCTTGCAGCCCGTGGCGTCCTTGATCCGCAGCGCCGCCTCTACCGCGGCCAGATCGTCATGGTTGGTAATGGTCGCCATTGCCGCACGGTCCATGGTGCCGTCTTCCTTTACCGCCACCACCCCCGAGGTATCCGGGACCTGCTTGACACAAACGATTGCTTTCATATCGTATTTCTCCCTCCAGTTCCTTCTTAGTTCACGCCCAGGTTGGCAGAGATGACCATCCGCTGCACTTCGCTGGTGCCCTCGTAGATCTCCGTGATCTTCGCGTCGCGCATCATGCGCTCCACAGGGTACTCGCGGGTGTAGCCGTAGCCGCCGAACAGCTGCACGCACCGCCGGGTCACGTCGCTGGCCGTCTCCGCCGCCACCAGCTTCGCCATCGCCGCGTCCATGCTGTAGGGCTCGTGGTTCTGCTTCTTCATCGCCGCAGAGTATACCAGCCACTTGGCGGCCTCGGTCTTGGCATACATGTCGGCCAACTGGAACTGGGTGTTCTGGAACTGGGAAATGCGGCGGCCGAACTGGACGCGCTCCTTCGTGTACTTGATGGTCTCCTCAATGGCGCCCTCGGCCAGGCCCAGCGCCTGGGAGGCGATGCCGATCCGTCCGCCGTCCAGCGTCTTCATCGCGATGCTGAAGCCCTTGCCCTGCTTGCCCAGCAGGCGGTCGCCGGGGATCACGCAGTCCTCCATGATCAGCTCGCAGGTCGAGGAGCCCCGGATGCCCATCTTCTTCTCGTGCTTGCCCACCGAGAATCCCTTGTCCGTCCGCTCCACGATGAAGGAGGAGATCTCCTTCTTCTTGCGCCCCTTCTTATCCGTGGACACTCCGGTGATGGCGATGATGATAAACACGTTGGCATAGCCCGCGTTGGTGATGAAGATCTTCGAGCCGTTGAGCACCCAGTCCCCGTTCTCGTTCTTCACCGCGGTGGTCTGCTGCCCCTGGGCGTCCGTGCCGGCCCCCGGCTCGGTCAGCCCGAAGGCGCCGATCCACTCGCCGGAGCACAGCTTGGGCAGATATTTCTTCTTCTGCTCCTCCGTGCCGTTTTCAAAAATGGGCGCCGCGCACAGGGAGGTGTGGGCCGAGATGATAACCCCGGTGGTCCCGCAGACCTTGCTCATCTCTTCCACCGCCATGACGTAGCTCAGCACATCGGCCCCGGCTCCGCCATATTCCTTCGGAAAATAAATGCCCATCATCCCAAGCTTGGCCATCTTCTTTACCGTCTCCTCGGGGAACGCCTCGTTCTCGTCCACCCACTCGGCCAGCGGCTTGACTTCGTTCTCCGCGAAGTCCCGATACATCTTGCGGAGCATTTCATGCTCTTTGGACAGGTGCAGATCCATTTGTTGCCTTCCTCCTAGATATGTATTTCAGAACGGGCGGGCGGGAGCGAACTCCCGCCCGTCGTAATGCGTGCGGTCAGGGAACTGCGTCGTTCCCGGTCTTACTTGGAGTAATCGAAGAAGCCCTTGCCGGTCTTGCGGCCCAGCTGGCCGGCGCGGACCATCTTGCGGATGAGCAGGGAGCAGCGGTACTTGGGATCGCCGGTCTCCTTGTACAGCGTGTCCATGATGGCCTGGCACACATCCAGGCCGATCAAGTCGCCCAGAGCCAGCGGGCCCATGGGGTGGTTGGCGCCCAGCTTCATGGCCGTGTCGATGCCCTCTGCGCTGGCCACGCCGGTGTACAGCAGGTCGGCGGCCTCGTTGATCATGGGGATGAGGATCTTATTCACCACGAAGCCGGGGGCCTCGTTGACCTCCACGGGCTCCTTGCCGATCTCCACGGACAGATCCCGAATGGCGGCAAAGGTCGCGTCAGAGGTCTTGGCCCCGCGGATCACTTCCACCAGCTTCATCACGGTGGCGGGGTTGAAGAAGTGCATCCCGATGAACCGGTCCTCCCGCTTGGTCGCCGCGGCGATGGCGGTGATCGAGATGGAGGAGGTGTTGGAGGCCAGGATAGTCTCGCTCTTGCAGATCTTGTCCAGCTCGGCAAAGATGCTCTTCTTGATGTCCAGATTCTCGATGGCGGCTTCCACCACCAGGTCCGCGTCCGCAGCCAGGTTCAGATCGGTCGTGAAGCTGATCTTGCCGGTGATGGCGGCCTTGCCCGCCTCGTCCAGCTTGCCCTTGGCCACCAGCTTGTCCAGCCCCTTGTTCAGACGGGCCTCGGACGCCTGAATGATCTCGTCCTTGATATCACGGACCACCACGTCGAATCCCTTGCGGGCGAAGACCTGGGCAATATCCAGGCCCATCGTGCCGCCGCCGATCACTACGACTTTCTTCATATTATGTAACCTCCTTGTGTTTTGGGTGCGAAATTACTTGTTCTGGAAGTGCTTCTCCGCCCGCTTCTCCAAAAACGCGCCCATCCCCTCGTCCTTGTCCCGGGTGCCGCAGGTGACGCCGAAGGCCTCGGCCTCAAAGGAAGAGCCGGTATAGATATCGGTCTGCATGCCCTTGCGGATGCAGCGCTTGGACTCGCACACCGCGATCTGGGCGTTGGCGCAGATCGCTTCGGCCATCTCCATGGCCTTGCCCATCAGCTCCTCGGGCGGATAGACCTCGCTCACCAGCCCGATGGCCTTGGCCTCTGCCGCTCCGATGACCTTGGCGGTGAGAATCAGTTCCATCGCCTTGGAAATGCCCACGATACGGGGCAGACGCTGGGTCCCGCCAAAGCCGGGCGTGATGCCCAGGCCCACCTCGGGCTGGCCGAACTTGGCCTTCTCGCTGGCCAGGCGGATATCGCACGCCATGGACAGCTCGCAGCCCCCGCCCAAAGCGAAGCCGTTCACCGCCGCGATGACGGGCTTGCTCATATTCTCCAGCTTCAGGAACACATTGCCCCCGTGCACGCCGAACTTCTTTCCGTCGATGGAGGAGAACTCCTTCATCTCACCGATGTCCGCCCCCGCCACGAACGAGCGCCCCGCGCCGGTCAAAATCACTACGTAGATCTCGCTGTCCTGCTCCGCCTGATCGATGGCCGCGTCCAGGTCGGTCAGTACCGCGCTGTTCAGCGCGTTCAGCGCCTCCTGCCGGTCAATGGTCATTATGCCCACATGACCCTGCTTCTCCAGCTTCACAAATCCCATCTGTGCTGCCTCCTTACTTTCTGTACGGATTCCACAATATCTCGGCCCGTCGACCTATTATATCATGGGCAAAACGGCATGAAAAGCATTGTTTTTTTCCTGACGAACCGCTCGTTCGCTTTGTTATTTTTTTAACATTCCATACCTAAAATAGTATACCGCTTCTCTGTCAAACAGGCAAGGGGGCGTGCCGGAGAAATCCGTTAATTTTTTATCAATGATTATAGCAAAAATGCACAAAGCCCCTAAAAAAGGGCCCTGTGCATACCGGAAATATAGGCAAACTCTTCCGTTCGCTTTTTCATTCTAACGCAGCAAAGCGTTCTGCCCAGGCAGCTTGCGCGCCAGACTCCGGGCGCGTATCTCCGCTTTCCCGGTCCGCAGGCGAATCCGCCCTATCCTATCAGCCCGGACAGCCACTGGGCCGCCGGTAAGTACACCAGCGGCAGGAAGATCGCCGGGAGCATATTGCCTACGCGGATCTTTTCCTTGGGCAAGCCCAGCATATTGATCCCGATGCCCACGATGATCGTCCCGCCCACAGCACTCATCTCGGTGACGATTTCCGGCGCGATCCCCTGTCCCACCAGGGAAAAAATCAGGGTCAGCCCGCCCTGATACGCCAGGATGGGCAGGGCGGAAAACGCCACGCCGACGCCCATGGCGGCGGCAAAGGTAATGGATGTAACGCCGTCAATGACCGCCTTGGAGATGATAATATCATAATTGTGGTTCATGCCCGCCTCCATGGAGCCATTGATGGCCATGGCGCCCACGCAGAAGAGCACCGAGGCGTTGACGAAGCCCTCCACAAAGCGGTTGTTGCCCTCTCCCCGGATCAGCTTGCGCCGCAGCACCCCGCCCAGGCCGTCCATGCGCTTTTCAATATTCAGGCCCTCGCCGAGCAGGGTGCCAAGGACCATACAGATAATGACGCAGAGAGTATCGTTGGTTCTGATCATGTTGGAGATGCCGATGCCCAGGACGCATAGGCCCAGCGCGAACATCAGGCCAGAGGAAAAACGGGCGCTGATCCGGTTTTTAAAGATCAGCCCCAGAGCACTGCCCAGCAGCACCAAGATCACATTGATAACCGTTGCCAGCATACGTCTCTCCTCCACTTTTACACAGCAATGTATGAACGGCAGTATGATACGCTTTTTCTGCCTGTTTGTCAAACCGGCATTCCGGACAGCCCCTGCGAATAAGCTTGTAGAGTAAAGGGGGGCGCGCCTTGAAACTCGACCGCACATCCATGCTCTACGCTACCCTGGTGCTGACCGGCACCAGCCTTGCTTCCCAACTGCTGGGGTTTCTTTACCGTATCCTGCTCTCCCGGCTGATTGGGGCGGAGATCATGGGGCTTTATCAGCTCATCATGCCGGTCTATTCCGTGGTCATGTCCATCACTGCCGTCGGTTTGACGGTAGCGATGTCCAACCTGTCCTCGGAGTACCATGCCCTCGGCAACCGCCTGGCCATCGCCCAGGTGCTGCGCCGGTGCCTGGCGGCTTTTTTGATCCTGTTCTCTCTGGTGGCGGCGGTAACCGCTTTGCTCTATGACCCCATCTCCGTCTATCTGCTGGGAGACGCCCGCACGCAGCTGGGCCTGCTCCTGCTGCTGCCCTGCATCCTGCTTACCGGAGTGGAAAATCTGCACAAGCACTTTTTCTACGGCACCGGCAACATCCGCCCCCCCGCCGCTGTGGAGCTGTGCGAGCAGCTGATCCGCACCGGGGCGGTGCTGGGCCTGCTGGTGGTCTTTCTGCCCCAGAACCCGGAACGCACGGTGGGTCTGATCGTGCTGGGCATGATCTGCTGCGAGGTTTTTTCCGCAGCCGTGCTCTTCCTGCTGGCCCGGCGGCAGCTGAACCGGGCAGGCGGGCTTCCCGGCACGCCCCTGCGCCCACGTGCTCTGGACCGGCGCATTGCCGCCATCGCCCTGCCAATCGGCATGACCGCTCTGCTGGGCAATCTGATGGGCTCGGCCAACGCGGTGCTCATTCCCCAGCGTCTGGTCGCCGCGGGCGCCCAGGTCTCCGAAGCCATGAGCGCCTTCGGCGTGCTCTGCGGCATGACGATCCCCATGCTCTATCTGCCCACCGCCTTCATCGGGGCGCTTGGCCTGGTGCTGGTGCCCAAGCTGGCCGAAAGTACCGCCCTGGGCCGCTCGGGGCAGGTCCAGCGGCGGGTGGACCGCTCGATGCTGGCCACCTCAGTGCTCATCCTGCCCTGCATGGCCATTTTGGTGGTGCTGGGACCCACGATCGGGGTCTACCTCTTCCGGGAGCCCACGGTGGGTGAGTACATCCTTCCGCTGTCCGTAGGGGTGCTGTGTTCCTGCTATCAGTCGGTGCTCTCCGGAGCGCTCAACGGCGTGGGCCGGCAGAGCGCCGCCGCCCGCAACTCGATCCTGTGCGGCGTGGTGCAGTTGGGCTGTACCTTCTTTCTGATGGGCCTGCCGGGCGTTGGCCTGCGGGGATACGTGGCCGGGTTCGTGGCCAGCGCGGTACTGGGTATGCTTCTCAACTGGCTTCAGGTGCGAAAGGCAACGGGCCTAAGGCTGCAGATCTTCCAGTGGTGCACCGCGCCCGCCCTCTCCGCCGTATTGATGGCCCTGGTCGTCAATCTGCTCTTTCACGTCCTGCTGGACGCGGGCCTGGACGGCCGCTGGGCCGTGGCGGCCTGTATCGCCTTCGGAGCAGTGCTCTACCTGGCCGCTCTCCAGGCCCAGGGCGTGCACCTGCGCCGGCTCTTCCGGCTGCACGGGTAGGCAGAGGCATAGTTTACGGCGGCCGCTCCCCTTTGCAGGCGTCCGCCGGAGCACCGTATATAAAGAGGAGGGCCGCGGCAGACGCCGCGGCCCTCCTCCTGCTTTTCCGGCCCGCCGCTCCAGTACATCAGGCGCTTCCGGCCCGCATGACTTGTTCAGAAAGCCTCCCGGTCCTACGCTTCCATCAGCTCCCGCAGCAGCGGTTCGAATTGTACCCCCTCCAGCACCGGGGTCCCCAGCGCCAGGGTGTGCCGGGCACAGCGCTGGACGAATTCCACCGCCTTCCGGACGCCGGAGCACAGCGCTTCTCCCCGGAGCAGGCTGCCCAGCACCACGCTGGCAAACAGATCGCCCGTCCCCGGGAAGTGGGCCGGCTCCTGCCGGGCCATGGCAAACCCGGTCCGGCCATCCGCGGCGTCGAAGTATCCCGCGCCGATCTCTCCCCCGGTAAAGCTCAATCCGGTGAGCACCACCGACCGCCTTCCGTCCCGGCTCAGCCGTTCCAGCCAGGCCCGCGCCGCCGTCTCGCTCCCTGGTGCGTCGGCATACTCCTCCCCCAGCAGCAGGGCGGCCTCGGTCAGGTTTGGGGTAATCACATCGGCCAGGGCGGCCAGTTCCCCCATCGCGCGGCACATATCGGGGGTGTAAGTGCGGTAAGGTCTTCCGCCGTCTCCCATCACCGGGTCGCACAGCACCACGGTATCCGCGCCCCGAAAGCGCTCATAAAACCGGCGGATGGCGGCGATTTGTCCCGCCGAACCGATAAAGCCGCTGTAGACGGCGTCCAGCGCTACGCCCAGCGCGGCCCAGTGCTCCTGCGTCTGCTCCAGTTCCCGCGTCAGGACCAAAAACGCCGCTTTCCCCAGCTCAGGAAACGCTGTGTGCGCGGAGAGATAGGCGGTGGGCAGCGGGCAGCACTGGGCCCCCATGGCCGAAAGCACCGGCAGCGCCACGGTCATGGAACAGCGGCCAAATCCTGAAATATCCTGAACGGCGGCCACCCGTGGGGCTCGTTTCATGGCGGCTCCTCCTTTTTCGTCGTCTGATCGCCTCTCATTATAGCCGTTTCCTCGCCGGAGCGCAATTGACTTTTTCCCGTCGGGATGGTAAACTGAATATTAATCTGCGCAGGTATGGCGGAATTGGCAGACGCGCGGGATTTAGGTGCTGTCCCCTTAGTGAAAGATTTCATCACCTGCGCAATACCTGCTCATCCGAAACAATGGAATATGCGCCTGTGATGGAATTGGTAGACATGCGAGATTTAGGTGCTGTCACCTCAGTGTAAGAATTTCCAATCAACCAAGCAAAAGCGGGCGTGGCCTGTTTTTATAGACGCGGATCAAGCGCAACGCTCCGCCTCGGGCATCCCCTCCCCGAGTAAAAGTAGAGGGCAAAACTGAATATGCGGGTATGATGAAATTGGTAAACATGCTGGATTTAGGTTCCAGTGCCGCAAGGCTTGTGGGTTCGAGTCCCACTACCCGTACCAAGCGCTGCTGGCATCCCAGCAGCGCTTTTCTATAATCTCATTGTCAAATTATAGGGCATAGTGTAAGATAACTATGATCAGAGAGAAGGTGTTATTTGATGGAAAAAAACTTGGACCATTTGACCTCCGAGGAAATTGAGACTTTAATGCAACGATATTATGCTGGTGAGTCTGTTTCCAAATTAACAAAAGAATATGGCATCTCTGTACGTAGTTCAAACCTATACAAGTTATTTCCACCGGAAGTTTTCCCTAATTACATTTGTGAGTATTGCGACGAGCCTTTAGTAATTAATCGTCCATCAAAAACCATGAAGAATCTCCCAAAATATGAGCGAGACTTATACTGTCCAGTCTGTGGGCACAAGCCGTTTCAAACTCATTGTAATTGCGAAAATTGCCAGGAAGAAGAAAGAAATCTTCAAATGGAGCGGCTGCAGCAGATTGAAGAAGTATATTCCAAGCCACGGACACCAGTCGATTTCGCATCTCTTTCTTTTGAAAACAAAGTGTTTTTAGGCGCTATTTGTAGAGCTTTACTCAAAGAAAACCTTTATGAAATTGCACCATTTTCTAATTCGGAAGTAATTTTGACGCCTACGGACATTTTACGCAAGAAGCTATACTCAAGCTTAATTCACAACCAAGTCATAGCGGTGAGTCCGCAATCTCCGTTGGATGCGTTTGATATCGATAGTGAAGATTTTCCAAATACCTTCTATACCTATAGAGTCACCTATTTCTTAAATCTAATTTTCCCAGCAAATAAGCAGGATCTATTTACCGAAATATTAGACCCCAGTTACTATTGCCCGGAGAATGCAGACGAAGCAGTTATACTGTGGAAGGAGATTGCAGTTGCTGAATGTATAGAGTATTTACAGTATCAATTAGACAAAGTAAACTTTGAATTTACCCCAGGTGAGAAGACTTATAAAACATTTGATATCATTCTAAATGACTTTTCTGTATCACAAATTTATGGAATTATTTGGCGTGCGGTGGCTGATGCATCGAAACTGTATCTTGAGAAAGGAATTAGTAAAAAGCATGCGGCAAACAGTGTTATTGGAGCCTGTGAGCGATATGCCGAGCGTGCAAAAATTAATGGGTGGGATTTAACGCAGTACAATCGCATTAAGGATCTACCCCAAAGCGTACTCTCATTATTCTATTTTAATCGTGTACTTGGCATTGGTGAAATGGGATTTAGGGTTCCTCCAACAATTGTTTAAGCCTACCAATTTCCTTTTAAGTATTCCATGGAAATATCATCGATTTCTTGCTCTAACTTTTAAAATTTTTCCTGTAACGCAAAAATATGGGCGTCGAGTATTGGTTCCTCGGCGCCCATATTTCAGTTTTCCGCCATATAATTACTATTCCTCGGAGGAATACTCTTCTACCAGATTGATAAGGTAAAATAAGTTGCGCAAATATAAAAGAGGATAAAAAGAGACATGGTTTGCAGAACTCTGGTAGAATGAAGTTGCGACACACCATTCTGAAAGGAGTCTGTAAACCATGTCCGAGAAAATTGTACAACTGAAC
>NZ_JALFGV010000071.1:0-9688 GCF_022777125.1 Lawsonibacter sp. | reverse complement strand
CTCCGGCAACAGCCGGTATGCCGAGGCGGAGGTGATCCAGTCCTCCGGGGTGGAACAGGGGGATAACCTGTTCGCCCTGAACAAATACCAGATTTCCCGGCAGATCTATACGCAGCTGCCCTATGTGGACGAGGTGTCCATCCATCGCAAGCTGCCCGATACCCTGCTCATCCAGGTGACCGAGAGCTACCCGGTGGCGGCGCTCTGCGCCGGCGGCGAGTATTGGCTGCTGGACGCGCGGTGCAAGCTGCTGGAGCGGGGCGACGCTTCCCTGGCCCAGGGGAAGGCGGAGGTGCTGGGCCTGACGCCACTGGCGCCCGCGGTGGGCACGCCCCTGGCGGTGGATCAGTCCCAACAGGACAAGCTGGCCAGCCTCAAGAGCCTGCTCTCCGCCATCCAGGCCCGGGGCATGACGGGCAGCGTCACCGCGTTCATCGACCTGCGTTCCGACAACGAGATCCGCTTCGGTTACGGAGCGGATCTGACGGTGGTCATGCCCATGAACGACGATTTTACCGACCGTACCTACGCCCTGAAGCGGGCGCTGGAGACCATGGACGAGCGGGGCGTGGCCCGCACCGGTACGCTGGATCTGACCTATGGGGAGGGGGAGGCCCGCCTGCTGCCCGAGCGGTGGCTCCCCGCTTCCGAAACGGCTGCGGAAACGCCGGAGCCATCCTCCACGCCGGAGACAGGCCTGGATACGCAAGGAGATACGCCAACATGAAGAAGCTGAAAAACAAGGGCGAGCTGGCTGTGGTGGTAGTATGCGCGGTGGTGGGCTTCCTGCTGGCCGCCCAGCTGCGCTCGGTAAAACTCAATTCCGCCGCCGACGCCACCAACGCCAGCCGTCTGGAGACCCTGCAAAACCTCTATAACGAGGCCCTGGACAAGCAGGACGGTCTGGAACAACAGCTGGCCCAGGCCCAGCATGAACTGGGCGTTTACCGGGAGGAGGCCGCCGCCGGCGGCGGCAGCGCGGCGCTGGTCCACGAGCTGGAGCAGCTGTCCATCACCGCGGGGCTCACCGACCTGGAGGGGCCGGGGGTGGCGGTGGTCCTGGAGGATTCCTCCTCCGCCAACGTCACCGGGGACGAGGCCGACTACCTCATCCATGACAGCGACCTGCTGTCGGTCATCAACGAGCTGCGCTCCGCCGGGGCGGAGGCCATTTCCCTCAACGGGGAGCGTATCCTGGCCACCAGCGAGATCCGCTGTACCGGCGCGGTGGTGACGGTCAACGGCAGGCGCTACGCCGCGCCCTATGTCATCATGGCCATCGGGGATGCAAACACCCTTTACAATGCACTGACCATGCGCAACGGCGTTGTGGACATCCTGAGCCAGTGGGGGATCACCGTGAAGGTGACCGCCGGCGAGCTGCTGCTGATCCCCAAGTATAACGGAACCGTCGAATATCAATACGCCCGGACCGCGCAGGAGCCGGAGGAGAGGGGGGAATGACATGCCCGAGCTGATCGGACTGCTGGTGGGGCTGGTGGCCGGGGTGCTGTTTCCCTGGGCCATCCCCAGCCAATATTCCCTGTACGTGGCCGCCGGACTGCTGGCGGCGCTGGATTCCGCCCTGGGCGGCTTCCGCGCCCGCATTAAAGGCGAATTCAAGCTGGACGTGTTTTTGTCCGGCACGGTGGGCAACACGGCCATCGCCGCCTTCCTGACCTGGCTGGGCCAGAAATTGGGAATTCCCCTGTACCTGGCGGCAGTGGTGGTGTTCGGCACCCGTATGTTCCAAAACTTTGCGGAAATACGCCGGGAACTATTGACCTCCAGGCAAAAGAGAGATAAAATAGGACAAGATATAGTTTTGGAGCCGGAGGACGGCACAAAATAGGTCGTTTTTTGCAGAGAGAGACAACGAATTCGTTTTACATAGGAGGAGCAGTTATGGCGTTTGGACTGGACACCGGTCCCGACAATGTGGTCACGATCAAGGTGATCGGTGTCGGCGGCGGCGGCAACAACGTAGTCAACCGGATGGTGAAATCCGGCACCAAGGGCGTGGACTTCATCGCTGTGAACACGGACAAGCAGGCGCTTGCCGTTTCCAGCGCGACCTTTAAGATCCAGATCGGAGAAAAGCTCACCGGCGGCCAGGGTGCGGGCAGCGATCCGGAGGTGGGCCGCAAGTCCGCCGAGGAAAGCCGCTCCGCCGTCTCCAAGGCCCTGGAGGACGCGGATATGGTGTTTATCACCGCCGGTATGGGCGGCGGCACCGGCACCGGCGCGGCTCCCATCGTGGCGGACATCGCCAAGGAGATGGGCATCCTTACCGTGGGCGTGGTGACCAAGCCCTTCAACTTTGAGGGCCGCCGCCGCATGCTCCAGGCCGAGAAGGGCATTGAAGATCTGCGTACCCGGGTGGACAGTTTGGTCATCATCCCCAACGAGCGGCTGAAGTTCGCCACCGACCAGAAGATCACCTTTGCCAACGCCTTTGAGATTGCCGACGACGTGCTCCGCCAAGCGGTGCAGTCGATCTCCGACCTGATCAAGAACACCGGCTTTATCAATCTGGACTTTGCCGACGTGACCGCCGTGATGCAGAACGCGGGTATGGCCCACATGGGCGTGGGCCGGGCCGCCGGAAAGAACAAGGCGGAGGAGGCCGCCAAGATGGCCATCTCCAGCCCCCTGCTGGAGACCTCCATCAACGGCGCCAAGGGCGTGCTGGTCAATGTCACCGGCTCCATGGATATCGGCCTGGAGGAGGTGGAGACCGCCGCCAACCTGGTGCAGCAGGCCGCCCACCCCGACGCGCTCATCATCTTCGGCGCCGCCTTTGACGAGACGCTGGAGGACGAGATCCGGGTCACCGTCATCGCGACCGGCTTTGAAGAGGCAGCCGGTTCCATGCCGGACGCCCCTTTTACCGCCGCCCGGGACAAAAAGACGGAGGGCGCCGGAGAAAAGCGGGCCGAGGGCGCGCCTGTCAAGCCCCCTGAGCCGCTGGACGAGGATCCCTTCGACGATATCTTCAAGATTTTCAATCGCAACAAATAGAGAGACAAGCTCAGCGGCCCGTCCAAAAGGACGGGCCGCTGTTCGGTATTCGGGATCAGCCAGCCTGAGTCCCGCAGGAGGGACAAAAGCGTACCCTGGCGGGGAGCATTTCCCCACAGCTGGCACAGCAGCGTGGGACGGCGGTGTTCAGGCGTTCTCCGCAGTTGGGGCAAAATTTGGCGTCGGCGTCCGCGGATTCTCCGCACGCGGGGCAGCGGGAGGACTCCGCAGGGCCCGGCTCCGGCAGTTTGGCGCCGCACCCGGCGCAGAACTTGGTGCCCACATCATTTTGCAGTCCGCAGGCGGGGCAGCGCGCGCGTTCGGCTGCCGTCTGCTCAGGCAGGAGCGCCCCGCAGGAAGGACAGAAGGTCTTGTCCGCTCCGGCGGGTTCTCCGCAGGCGGGGCAGAGCTTCCAGTTTTTGGCCGCCTCATTGGCGGCGCTCTGGACCGCCCCCTGCAGGTTGGCGAACAGACTGCCCAGGGAACTGCCCGGCGGGGCTGCGGGGGCGGACTTCTCCCGCCCGGCGGCAGGCGGGTCCTGGACCTGCTGCGCCCGGGCTGCAGCCAGGTCCAGCTCCTGGACCGTCTGGTTGATGTTCTGGGCGGCTTGATTCGCCGCCGGAGCCACCGTCTGCCGGGCCACCTGGTTGGCAGCGGGGGCGACGGCTTGCTCCACGGCGTTTCCAAGGGCCTGGCCGATGCCGCGGCCGATCCCGCGGCTGATGCCGCGCTGGATCTCGCGTCCCAAAAAACTCATGACGTGACGCTCCTTTCTAACGCAGCTTTGCTCCGCAGGAGCCGCAGAAGCGGGTGCCAGGGGCGTTGACGGCGCCGCAGCTCGTACAGGCCGGGCCGGCGGCGGAGCGTGGGGGAGCCGCCACAGCGGAAGAGGCCGCTCGGGCCGCGTCGTTCTCCGCGCGGATGCGGTCGATCTCCGCCTGTGCCTTTTCGGCGGCGGCATAGTGGGCGGCGGCGGCCTGACAGAATTCCAGCGCCTCAGGGGATACTTGCTCCCCGGCGGCGAATTTGGCATAGTAAAACTCGCCTACCTTTTGCAGCTGTGCCGCGGCGGCGGCCGTTTCGCTGCCGATTTTGCTGTTGAGCTTACCGGTCTCGATAGCGTCGGTGGTCTTGTCCCCAATGTTTTTGGCAAGATCGCCCAGTTTGTCGAAGAATGCCATATTAGGTTCCCCTCCTGTTCAGAATTGAAGTGCCTGCCGCCGGGCGTCCGCCTCTGGCGGTCCCAGCCAATGCGTTACCCCAGCTGCTCCACCATGCGCACCGCGATGAGCAGCGCCTGCTCCCGTGTGGCCTGGGCGTAGCCCACCGCCGCCTCGGCGCTGGTGACGGCCCGCGGCATGAATTTGCCGGAGCTTCCCTGGAGGATGCCGTGGGCCGCCATAAAATAGACCGAGTCATAGGCCCAGCTCGAGATCTGCGCGTCGTCGGAGAAGCGCTCCGGCATGGAATAGGCCGGCGCTTCGCTGCCGGAGAAGACGCGGTATACCCGGGTCAGCATGGCGGCCGCCTGTTCCCGGTTGAGCAGCACGCGGGGGGAGAAGGTGGTGCCGTCCCCGGTACCGGTGGTGATGCCCAGCTGGTAGGCTTTCAGCACTTCCGGATCGCTGCAGTCGCTGAAGGGGCTGACGGCGGGGAGGCTGGCGGCCTCGCCGGAGAGGGCCTCGTAGGTCTTTACCGCCACGGCGGCAAATTCCGCCCGGGTGATGGGAGCGGTCAGATCCGCGCCCCGCAGCACGTCGGGGATGAGGCCCAGCGCGCCGGCCTGCGCCAGCTCCGCCAGCGCCCACTGGGAGGCGTCCAGGTTCAGAAATTCGAAGTTGGTCCGCAGGTAGAGGTTGGAGCCGGTCTGGTGGCGCTCCATGTAAAACATATCGAAGTCCACCACATCGCCGGGCCGGATGCCCAGCGTTCCCGCCAGTTCGTCCAGCGCGATCTCGGTGCTCTCGGCGCTGTGGACGCCGCCCAGGTCGATCACCAGCTGGTCGTTAAAGAACACCCACACATCATCGTCGCCATGGAACGTAAAGCGCGCGCCGGAGACATATTTGAAGCGGGTGTGGATCTCTACGGAGAAGTGATAGTTGTGTTCGTTGCCCTGGTTGCCGAAGAGCGCGCCGTCAATGGGGAAAAACCCGTCGGATGGAGCGCCGTCGGCGGTCAGGGAGGAGTCGATGACCCAATAGCCTTCCCCGTCCGGCTTCATGGTAAGGGTTTTGGGGGTGGACTGGTTTACGCCGGGGGTATCGTTGAAAAACGCGTTGAGGGCGCTTTGGGTGACGCTTTCGCCGTAGAGCGACTGCCACAGAGACAGCTCGTACACAGGCTTTTTGTCCGCGCCCAGGGTCGTCTGGACCAGACCGGAGCTGGAGTCGATCGTCCCTTCAAAAAGTACGCCGTCCTCGTTGAAGTCACGTACCGTGACGTTCAGGGCGACCGGCTCGGACGCCAGCGCCGTACAGGGCAGCAGGGAAAGGAAGAGCGCAAGTGCCGGCAGCAGAGAGATCATTCGCTTTTTCATGAGGGTGCTCCTTTCACAGATCCGCTTGAGTGGGGTCAGCCGTGCGGTTTGGGCCGCTGTGGTGCTGCGGTTCAAATTGAGGTGCGCCGCATACAGTACAAAATTGACTGCCTGGGAGGACGGGACGGCCGCAGTGGCGGCAGATACGCGGGGCGCAGCGCACACACAGGCCCCGGTTCTCGTTGAAGTGGGCGTCGCACACCCAGGCGCCGCAGCGGGAGCAGCGGTTGAAGCGCAGACGGGCTTCCGCCGGAGACAGGTCCGGACAGCTCCAGCCGCAGATAGAGCAGGCGCGCGGGGGGGCGCTAGTAGCCGTCATCCTCCGCCTCCTTCCGCCGGGCCGCCTCCAGCCCGGCCACAAAATCCCGCAGCCGGCGCAGCTCCTCCGGGTCCAGCTGCCGGATCGCCCGGGTGAGCTCCTCCAGCCGTTCGCGCCGCACACGGTCCGGTTCCATTCGTTTCACCTCCTGAAGTTCGGTAAAAAAACGGTAAAACATTTGACTTAGTTAGATGTAGATAGTACAATAGGACCGACACGAAGAGCGGAGTGTCCGGGATCCCTGTATTTGATTGTACAGGATGGGAGACGGTTTGTAATCATCCCTGGGGTGATTTTGCCGCCCGGCGGGACGATTTTCCGGGTGATTTTTAGGGGAGGTCGGGTATGAAGCGAATTTGGGCGATCTTCTGTGCGGCGCTGCTGGCCGCAGGACTCTCCGGCTGCACAGCGGAGACGGGGCTGAACCCCAGGCATCCTGTGACGTTGACCCTGTGGCACAATTTTGGCGGTCAGATGCAGGCCACGATGGACACCCTGGTAGACGAATTCAACGGTACCATGGGGAAGGAGAAGGGCATCATTCTCAGCGTCACCTCCATCTCCGGCTCATCGGCGGTGCAGGAGAAGCTGACCATGATCGCCGACGGAGACCCGGGTGCGCCCGAGATGCCCGATATCGCCACCTGCTATCCCGCCACCGCCGCCCTGCTTCAGGAGCGGGAGCTGCTGGCGCCGCTGGACGGGCAATTCACCCAGGCGGAGCTGGACGCCTACCTGCCCCGTTTTGTAGAGGAGGGACGACTGTCCGACGGACAGCTCTATGTCTTCCCCTTCGCCAAATCCACCGAGGTGCTCTTTGTCAATCAGACCCTGTTCGACCGCTTTTCCGAGGCTACGGGGATCGGTCTGGACAGCCTTTCCACTTTCGAGGGCATTGCGGCGGCCTCGACGGCCTATTACGACTGGACCGACGGCTTGACCCCGGACACGCCGGAGGACGGCAAGAGCTTTTATACCGCGGACTCCCTGTTCAACCTGGCGCAGGTCGGGATGGAACAGATGGGGGGATCCCTATTCGCGGGGGAGGCCCTGGCGCTGGACAGCGACTGCTACCGCCGGATATGGGAAGCGGTCTTTGAGCCTGCGGTGAGGGGCGGCTATGCCATCTATGACGGCTATTCCTCCGACCTGTCTAAGACCGGGGAGATCGTCTGCTCCACCGGCTCCACCGCGGGCATTCTCTTTTACGGGGAAGAGATCACCTATCCCGACAATACCACCGAGCAGGTGGAGTATACCGTGCTGCCGTTCCCCACGTTTCAGGGCGGGGAGAAGATCGCCATACAGCGGGGCAACGGCCTGGTGGTAGCCCGCTCCACCCCAGAGAAGGAACAGGCGGCGGCCGTTTTCCTGAAGTGGTTCACCGCGCCGGAGCAGAACATGCGCTTCGTAGCCTCCACCGGCTATCTTCCGGTGACCCGCTCCGCCTTTGAAGAGCGCATGGAACAGGAGATCGCCGCCAACGAGAACGTGAACATCCAGAAGCTGCTGCGTGCCGCCATGACGGTATACGAGGCGTACCGGTTTTACGTGCCTCCGGTATTCGACGCCTTCAACGCCGTCAGCAGCGCTTATGCGGAGAAGCTCCAGACCGCGGCGTCCGAGGCGCGGCAGGAGTACCTGTCCCTGCTGGAAGGCGGAGCGGCAGAGGAGGAGGCTTACCGGCAGGCCGCGGCGGGGCGGCTGGAAGCCTTCCGCTCGGCCTGGTGAGGCAGACGTGAGAGAGGGGGAGCGCGGTATGCCCGGCAGCGGACTGCTGGAAACGGGAAGACTCTACCTCCGGGCGTTCCGCAACGCGGGACGGGACGGCATTTCCATGCGCATGCGCCTGTTCGGGCTGTTGATGCTCTTCTGCGCCGCCATCGTCACAGGGGTACTGATCCTGCTGATGGGAACCGGGGCGTTCCACGCGGGGGAGCAGCAGGTCCGGCAGACGCTGGAGCAGGAGCTGTCCTACCGTGCCCAGGCGGCCTACCAGGAATTTGGGGATATCTCCGTGCGGGGGGTGGACCTGGCGGAGACCCTGAGCCAGACCCTGGAACGGCGGCTGGCGGCCCAGAAGGTGCCACCCGCGGCGCTGGCGGAGGAGCCGGAGCTGCTGAACGCCCTGTTGGAGGAGACGCTGCCCCACCTGACCGGCGCCCTGGAAAAGACCCGGGCCAGCGGCGTCTTTCTGGTACTGGACGCCACGGTGAATCCCGACCTGCCGGATGCGCAGCAGTCGCGGGCGGGGCTCTATCTCAAAAATATGGAGCCCAATATCGTCAGCAACACCGCGGCCAATCTGCGCTATATGATCGGTCCCATGTCCATCGCGCGGGAAAACGGCATGTACATCCTGCCTCAATGGCGGATGGAGTGCGACGTGAGCGGAGCGGACTGGTATCAAACGACCCTTGAGATGGCGCGGAGCCGGCCGGAACGGCCGGTCTCCCGGCTGTATCGCTGGAACCGCAGCGTCATCTTACCCGGCAGCAGCGAGTCCGTCATGCTCTGCACGCTCCCGCTGACGGCTTCCGACGGTACGGTGATGGGGGTGTGCGGATTTGAAGTGAGCCAAATGCTCTTCAAGCTGTCTTACGCCCCGGACAACAGCCGGTTTGAATACCTTTTCTGCATGCTTTCCCCGGTGGAGGAGGGACGCCTGTCCGCGGAAGGGGCGCTGTATGCCGGCAGCTATGCGGTCTACCCCGGGGATATGACGGAGCAGCCCCTGGAGATAAAGCTGGACACGGGCGGGATTCATACCTACCACCAGCCGGGTGCCGGGACCTACGCAGGGCTGCACCGGGCGGTGGAGCTCTATCCCAAGGACTCGGCCTATGCCGGAGAGCAGTGGATGCTCACGCTGATGATGCCGGGGGAAGCCCTGGCCGCCCGGCTTACGGACCAAAACCGGGTGCTGGTACTGGGACTGCTGGCGCTGCTGGTGTGCAGCTGCGTGGGAGCGGCCGTGCTCAGCCGCCGGTACCTGCGCCCAATGGCGGAGGCCTTCCGGCAGATCAAGGAGGGGGGCGGCCGCACCGCCCAGCGCACCAGGATTCCGGAGATCGACGACCTGCTGGAATTTCTCTTCCGGCAGGACGAGACCGCCGTGCCCGCCTATGCCCCTCCGCCGGAACAGTCGGCCCTCTACCGCACCTTTGTGGAGAATATCCAGACCCTTTCCGCCGCCGAGCGGGCGGTCTTTGATCTGTATCTGCAAGGACACACGGCGCGGGAGATCGCGGCGATTCTGTGCTTGTCCATCAATACCATCAAGACCCATAACCGCCGCATCTACATGAAGCTCAACGTGACCAGCCGAAAAGAGCTTCTGGTATACATCCAGATGATGGAGGAGGCGAAGCAGGCCCATGCTGGAAGGAAAGATGCTACCGGATAACGAGTACTGGACGCTGGCGCACCGCATCCGGTGGCTGCTGGACACCTGCGGCCTCAAGCAGGCGGAGTTTGCCCGCAGTTTGGGGATCAGCGCCAATTATGTTTACCTGCTGACCAGCGGACGAAAGGAGACCGTCTCGGAGCCGCTGGCGCTTTTGATCGAGCATGTGTATGGATGCCCGGCGGAATGGGTGCGAACCGGGCGCCGTCCCGATCCGCCGGCCGCCGACGCGGCGCTCCAGGCCGATACCATCCGGCGGATCGGGCGGCTGAGCGAACGGGAGCTCCAGGCGGTGGCGGATTTCCTCTGTACCATTGAGGCGGAGCGCCTGTAGCCAAAACCGGCCGTGCCGCCTGGTTTAACGCGGCGCGGCCGGGTTTGGGGTGTTATGAGCGCGGTTGCG
>NZ_JALFGV010000059.1:0-16198 GCF_022777125.1 Lawsonibacter sp. | reverse complement strand
CGGCTCCGGCATGAAGAGCGTGATCGAGGGCGCCCGCGCCATCCTGGCCGGGGACGCTGAGATCATCGTGGCCGGCGGCACCGAGAACATGTCCGCCGCCCCCTACGCCCTGCCCGCCGAGCGCTGGGGCGCCCGCATGGGCGACAAGAAGGTCGTGGACACCATGATCAAGGACGGCCTGTGGGATGCTTACAACAACTACCACATGGGCACCACCGCCGAGAACATCTGCGACATCTGGGGCATCACCCGGGAGGAGCTGGACGCCTTTGCCGCCAGCTCCCAGCAGAAGACCGAGGCCGCCCAGAAGGCCGGCAAGTTTGACGACGAGATCGTGCCCGTCCTGGTCAAGAAGAAGAAGGAAATGGTGGAGTTCAAGGTGGACGAGTTCCCCAAGGCCGGCGTGACCTGCGAGAGCATCGCCAAGCTGCGGGGTGCCTTCCCCGTGGGGCCCGAGGGCGTGGAGGACGAGGTTGTGCACACCTTCGAGGTCACCGGCGTCCACGCTGACGACGCCAGAAAGCACGTCCAGCGCGTGACCGCCGCCAACGCCTCCGGCATCAACGACGGCGCCGCCGCCATCCTGCTGGCCAGCGGCGAGGCTGTTGAGAAGTACGGCCTGAAGCCCATGGCCAAGCTGGTCGGCTGGGGCCAGGGCGGCGTGGATCCCAAGATCATGGGCGTGGGCCCCGTGCCCGCCTCCCGCAACGCCATGTCCAAGGCCGGCGTGACCATTGAGGACATCGACCTGGTGGAGGCCAACGAGGCCTTTGCCGCCCAGTCCATCGCCGTGGCCCGCGAGCTGAACTTCGACATGAGCCGCGTCAACGTCAACGGCGGCGCCATCTCCATCGGCCACCCCGTGGGCGCTTCCGGCGCGCGCATCATCGTCACGCTGCTGCATGAGATGGCCAAGCGCGGCGACGCCAAGCGCGGCCTGGCCACCCTGTGCATCGGCGGCGGCATGGGCGTTGCCACCATTTTCGAAAAGTGCTAAATGAAACTCAGCGCTGTGCCGGAACGGGGACGGGAACAGACCGCCCCCGCTCCGGCATACGGCAAAACTCCCATTCTTCATTTTAGGAGGGCAATATCGTGCGCAATAAAGTAATTTCTGTTGCGGAGGCCGTGGCCATGATCCCCGATGGGGCCACCATCATGTGCGGCGGTTTCCTGGGCTGCGGCAGCGCCCATCACATTATCGAGGCCCTGGCAGAGAAGGGCACCAAGGACCTGACCCTCATCGGCAACGACTGCGGTATGGCGACCGGCCCCAACGGCGAGGAATTCTACGGCATGGCCAAGCTGGTCCACAATCACCAGGTCAAGCACGTCATCGCCACCCACGTGGGCATGACCCCCGACGTGGGCACCCAGGGCATGGTGGATAAGACGCTGCAGGTGGACCTGATCCCCCAGGGCACCCTGGCGGAAATGATCCGCGCCGGCGGCGCCGGCCTGGGCGGCGTACTCACCCCCACCGGCGTGGGCACGATCGTGGAGGATTCCCCCTACTGCCTGGGCAAGCAGACCATCGACGGCAAGGAGTACCTGCTCATGAAGCCCATCCGTGCCGACTTTGCCCTGATCAACGGCCACATTGTGGATCAGTTCGGCAACATCTGGTATAAGGGCACCACCCGGAACTTCAACATCGTTATGGCCACCGCCGCCGACGTGGTCATTGCCGAAGGCGATAACCTGGTGGAGATCGGCGATATCGAGCCCGAGAACGTGGTCACCTCCGGTGCCTTTGTCAATTACATCGTGGATGGAGGGAAAGCATAATGGATAAGTCTGAGATCAAGGGCTTTATCGCCAAGCGCGTCGCCCAGGAGCTGAAGGACGGCGACGTGGTCAACCTGGGCATCGGCCTGCCCACGCTGGTTCCCGCCTACCTGCCCGAGGGCGTCCACGTGATCCTTCAGTCCGAGAACGGCATCATCGGCACCGGCCCCAAGCCCACCCCCGAGGAGGCCGAGCCCCGCTATAAGACGGACGCCGGCGGACAGCCCGCCCAGGCCGCCAATTTCGGCTGCTACATCGACTCCGCCACTTCCTTCGGCTTTATCCGCGGCGGCCACGTCAACGCCACCATTCTGGGCGGCCTGGAGGTGGACGAGGAGGGTTCCCTGTCCAACTGGATCATCCCCGGCAAGAAGATGCCCGGCATGGGCGGCGCCATGGATCTGCTGGTGGGTGCCAAGGAAGTCATCGTGGCCATGGAGCACACCGCCAAGGGCAATCCCAAGATCCTGAAGAAATGCCGTCTGCCCTATACCGCGGTGCACTGCATCACCAAGATCATCACCGAAATGTGCGTGATCAACGTCACCGACAAGGGCCTGGAGCTGGTGGAGATCAACCCTGAATTCACCGTCGAGCAGGTGCAGGCCGCTACCGAGGCTACCCTGATCGTCTCCCCCGATCTCAAGCCCATGTGCTGAACCCCAAAAGAAGTCAAACGGGTCTGCGGCATAGCCGCAGACCCGTTTTTCTGCTCTTCCCCTTCTATCCGCATCAAAAATGCTTCATTACGTCCGGATCCCGTTCTTTACAGACTACAGAAAGCGGCAGTATAGTAGGCCTTGACCAAGACAGCTGCCGCCAGCGAAAGGAGGCTCTGCATCAGGGGCGGGAAAATCCGGCACAGTCTACCAGATGAAAGAGAGGGAGCAGAATGTCAGCTTTAACTGCACGCGGAAAAAACGTTAAATACTATATCTGTGTCGCTATTTCGCTATGCTTTATTTTCCTGTTTGGGAAATTGGTCCAGCCCTTTGCCGGCATTACGCCGGTGGGCATCAGCATCCTGGGTATTTTCTTTGGGGTGCTGATCGCCACCATCGTCACCGGAGAGACCTTCTGGCCCGCCCTGCTGGGCCTGTTCGGCATGATCGTCTGCGACTTTACCACTGCGGGCGACCTGCTGAAGACCTGGTTCGGCAATACCACCATTCAGCAGATCATCTGGGTCATGGCGCTGACCGGGGCCGTGACGGAATCCGGCGCGGTCAACGTGCTGGCCCGCAAGGTCCTCAAGATCCGGGCTCTGAAGGGGCATCCCATGCGTCTCATCACCGCGCTTTTCCTGACTGTTTTAGTCTGCGCCGCACTGGTCAGCAGCCCCACGACCATGCTCCTGCTGTGGTATCCGATCCTGGACGGCATCTGCGAGATGTGCGGGGTGGAGAAGAACAGCGACCTGAAGCGGGAGCTGCTGCTGGGCATCTACATCGCGGCCATGGGGGCCTATGTACTGCCCTTCAAGGGCGTGCACCTCTCCTCCATCGCCATCATCAGCGGCATTATGGAGAGCAGCGGGCTGCCCTTCAACAATATGGCCTACCTGGTCGTGGCCACGCTGGTGGTGCTGGCCTTCGTGCTGGTCTACACGCTGTTCATCCGCTTTGTCTGGAAGACCGACCTGACCCCGCTGAAGGAGTTCGACGTGGACAAGATGGGGCTGACCGAGGCCGACCTGAAGATGACCGGCAAGCAGAAGACCCTCTTCGGCTTCATGCTGTTCGGCATCGTGTTCCTGCTGCTGGGCATGGCTCTGCCCAAGGGCAGCGCCGTCTATGATTTTTACAACAAGATCGGCTCCACCTGGGTCTGGATCGTTCTCTTCGCGGTCCTGTGCCTGATGCGGGACCGGGAGGGCAAGCCCTTCATCAACGGCGTCAAGCTGCTTCAGTCCAAGACCATGTGGGGGATCGTGGCCGTGGCCGGCTGCTTCACCATCTGCGGCTCCGCCATCGCCTCCGATGATCTGGGTATCAAGGCCGCCATCGCTACGGTTCTGGGGCCCATTCTGGGCAATGCCAGCTGGCCCATCATGGTCATTCTCTGTGTGGCCGTATCCACCATCTTCACCAACTTTACCAACGGTATGCCCGTCAGCTTCACCATCAACGCCATCTGCATCCCTCTGGCCTGTACCATGCAGATGGAGGGCCGCGGCAACGCCACCATCCTGGGCGTGGCCACCATCCTGGCCAGCATGTGCGCCTTCCTGACCAACGGAGCCATTGCTTATGCCCCCATCCTGCTGGGCCGGGAGGAAATGACCTCCAAATTTATCTTTACCAAGGGCGTTGTGACCAACATCCTCTTTATCGTACTGGCCAGCCTGATCTGTATCGTAGGCGGCTACGTGGTCTGACCAAACTACCAGCAAGGGAGAAAATTCTACTATGACGAACAAGACTTATCTGGAGCCCGCAGCCGAGCTGCCGGTCCAGGAGGAATGCGACATCCTGGTGGTCGGCGGCGGCGCGGCCGGCCACTCCGCCGCCATTGCCGCCGCCCGGGCAGGGGCCAAAAACATCATCCTGCTGGAGCGCTACGGCTATATGGGCGGCGATGTGACCGGCGGCTATGTGATCATGGTCCCCAACCTCTCCTGGTATGACAAATCCTTTGTCCGCGGCCTTCAGGAGGAGTGGTTTACCCGCCTGAGCAAGATCCCCGGCGCGGTGACCGCCCCCGGACTGGACCAGGTGGGCTGCACCGACCCGGCCCTGCTTCATCCCTGGCGCGCCTTCCACGACTGCGTCAGCCGGGACGGCTACGGCGGCTGCAAGCCGTCCTGCCTGGTGCGTTCCGTCTACTTTGAGCCCAATCAGCTGAAGATCGAGATGGACAAAATGCTTCTGGAGCACAAGGACGCCATCCGGGTCATGTGCCACAGCATGGGCGTGCGCCCCATTCTGGAAGGCGGCCGGGTCAAGGGCGTGGTCTACGAGAGCAAGGAGGGCCGCAAGGCGATCCTTGCCAAGATCGTGATCGACGCCACCGGCGACGGCGACCTGTACTCCCGGGCCGGCGCCCCCTGCCAGAGCATGGCCGACCAGGTGACCCGCGCCAACACCACCGCCCTGGTGTGGCGGATCGGCGGCATCAACTGGGACCTGTTCTACCAGTGGCGCAGCACCCACCCGGACGAGATGGCCGCCCTGCGCCTGGGTCTGACCCGGGTGGCCGGGTTCCGCTGCCTGCCCATGCCCAGCAACCAAAACGACATCTGTTGGGTCAACAGCTGGCACGCCAACCGGGACTGCTCGCAGGTCAAGGATCAGACGGAGACCGAGATGAACACCCGCAGCACCATGCGGGACGTACTGGACTATTTGCGCCAGGCCGTGCCCGTGGCCTTCCGCAACGCGTACCTCTACGATATCGCGCCTCAGCTGGGCACCCGCATCAGCCGCCGCCTGGTGGGCGAGTACGTGATGAGCACCGCCGATTTTGCCTACGCCATCCAACACGACGACGTGATCGCCTGGCACTCCACCATATGCCAGGTCAACGACTGCGGCCCGGTCGAGATCCCCTACCGGGCCATCCTGCCTCAGGGGGTGGAAAACCTGCTCTGTCCCGGCCGCCACCTGTCTGCCGACGGCATCGCCATCGACTGGCTGGATCTGATCCCGCAGTGTGTGGGCACCGGACAGGCCGCCGGCGTGGCCGCCGCCGTGGCGGTCGCCGACGGCTCCACCGCCCACGGGGTGGATATCCGCAAGGTGCAGGATATCCTGGTGGACCAGGACGTGCCCCTGCCCCGCAACGCCAAGTTTGAGGCCAAGGACCCCTCCTACCGGGAATGTGTGCAGGCCCATCAGTACGGCCTGTACACCGATAAGGCCAAGCTGGCCCGGGAACAGCGGGAAAAGGGCCAGCGCCTGGACCTGGACTTTCAGGAAAAATTCAATGAACCGCCCAAGCACTGAGCCGCCGGAGCAGGCTGCGCAGCCCGTCCCTTCGCAGCAACCCGTGCTGCCGCTGGACTTCTGCCGCTCCCTGGTGGACGCGCCCGGCTGTCTCCGCGACGGCGTCTGCAACGAGTGCGGACGGTGCGAGCACTGAACCCGAAGCGGGGCCGTACCGGAACGCGCCGCCTTTGGCCGGCCGGTAACGCCGTCTCTCATACAAAAGGCCGGAGCATTGCCCTTCCAAGGCAATGCTCCGGCCTTTTGTATGGAAGGCGCCCGCTCCAGCTCCTGTCCCGCGGCGTTCGCCCGCGCCGCTCGTGCCGCAGACGCTAGGATTGCCGGGTCTGCTGCCGCATAAAGGTAAGAAAGGGCTCCATCGCGCTCTGCTGATAAAGTCCGCGGCTCCATACCAGCCAGTTCGTGCTGGGGTGGAAAAAGTCCAGAGGCACCTGCCTTACCTCCTCCCACGTCGCCATCATATCCAGCGGCAGGATCGGATAGAGCTTCCCCTGCCGGGTCAGTTCCTTCAGCAGCATCTGGTCCGACGTCCGGATCACCACGCTCAATTCCCTGCCCAGCGCCTGAAAGCAGGTCTTCAGCGTGGCCTCGATGGGCATGGGAGCGTTGAAAAAGCCCAGCGGCAGATCCAGAATATCCGCGATGCTGACGCTCGTCTTTTGGGCCAGGGGGTCCGCCGCCGCCACCCCCAGCATGATGGGATTCGGATAGAGCTCCAGCGCGTCAAACTCCACCGGGTCCGGCCGCACCGGTGTAAAAAAGGCGTCCAGGCGCCCATTCAGCAGCATGCGCCAGGCGTCATAGGCGCTGTATTCCTCAATATACAGGCGGATCTGAGGATAGCGGCACTGGAATTCCTCCAGGTAGGTATGGTAGATGCAGTAGGCATTGGTGGGCGTAACGCCCAGCCGCAGCAGCCGTGTCTGCTCCTGAGTGCGCAGCCGGCCGATCCGCCCCTTGGCGGTGGCGTAGCTGGCCGTAAACGTCTCGAACAGCTGGGCCAGGATGGTTCCGCTCTCCGTCAGGGCAACGCCGTTTTTGGAGCGTGTAAAGATCTGGGTCCCGAACTCCTCTTCCAGCTCGGCAATGGCGCGGGAGACCACGGAGCGGGAAAGAAACAGCGCCTCCGCCGCAGCGGAGATATTCCCCTTGGCACAGACCGTCTGGAAATACTCGATCTGCTTCAGCGTCATATCCGCACCCGCCCCTTTGCCCGGCCGGCCCGCGTTCTCATTCCGCCCCGCCCACGAACTTGTGGGCCTCGTTGACCGCCCGCTCTACGGCGTTGAGGATGTTCTGATAGCCGGTGCAGCGGCACAGGTGGCCGGAGATGAGCCTGCGCAGCTCGTCCCGGGTGTACTGCCGGCCGCTGCCCACGATCTCCACCGCGCTCATGATGATGCCGGGGGTGCAGAAGCCGCACTGGACGGCGGCTTCCTCCACAAACGCCCTCTGGATGGGGGAGAGCTCCCCGCTTTCCGTCTGCAGGCCCTCCACGGTGAGGATGCGCTTCCCCTGGGCCCAGACGCCCAAATAGATGCAGGAGTCGATGGCCACTCCGTCCACCAGGACGGTGCAGGCTCCGCACTCCCCCACTTCGCAGCCTTTTTTCACGCTGGTCAGGCCCAACCGCTCCCGCAGCACGTCGGCCAGGGATTCCCGGGGATCGATCCCCACCTCCACCGCCCTTCCGTTGACGGTACATTGGAGCGCTTCGATCATATCTGTGCCCCTCCCTTCCGGGCCGCCTCCCGCAGGGCGCGGCCCGACAGCTCCTCCACCAGCTGCAGGCGGAACTCTTTGGACGCCCGCCAGCTGGAGCGCGGATGCACATCCTCCAGCGCCGCCCGGCCGATCCGGCCGACGGCCTCCCCGATGGGCAGGCCCCGCACGGCCGCCTCCGCGCCGCAGGCGCGCATGGGCACCGGGCCCGCCACGCCGAAGGCCAGGCGGGCCTCCTCAACGGTCCTTTTGTCCGCGCTGAGCTTCACCAGGCAGCTGACCCCCAGTGTGGCGATGTCCATGGCGCTGCGCATGGCGTATTTGATGTAGTGTCCGGTATAGCCCTCGCAGTTGGCGCGGGGGATGACGATCTTCACCAGCAGCTCCTCGTGGGCAAGGTCCACCTTGCCCACCCCCTTATACCACTGGGCGATGGGCACTTCCCGCTCGCCCCGGGGGGAGCGTACCCGCAGCACCGCGCCCAGCGCCATGAGGGTGGAGGCGGAGTCCGCCGAGGTAATGCCGTTGCAGACGTTGCCGCCGATGGTGCCCGCCGCCCGGAGCTGGGGCCCGCCCGCCTGGTCCACCGCCTCCCCCAGCACGGGGATGCAGCGGCGGATGACGGGGTCAGAGGCCACGCCCCGGAACGTGGTCAGAGGCCCGATTTCAATGTCCCCGCCGCTCGCCTGCGTCACGCCGGATAGCTCCTCCCCCAGCCCGTGGATGGACACCAGGGAGCAGCCCGCCAGCTTCCCCTCCCGCACCTTGATGAGCACATCGGTGCCGCCGGCGATGACCAGGGCGGACGGGTCGGCCTGAAGGGCACGGATGGCGTCGGCCACCGACCGGGCCTGATAGATGGATGCGATATCATACATCAGAGCAGTCCCTCCTTTCGGAATGCGTCCACCAGCCGCTGGGGCGTGAGCGGCAGGGTGTTCACCGCCACCCCGGTGGCGTGGAGCAGGGCGTTGCGGATGGCGGGAGCCACGGGGATGGCCGGCGGCTCGCCCAGGGATTTGTTGCCGAAGGGCCCGGAGGGGTCCTCCGTCTCGACAAACAGGGCGTGCAGTTCCGGGTGGTCCAGCGCGGTGGGCAGTTTATAGTCCAACAGGTTGCCGTTGAGCAGCCGCCCGGTCTTCTCGTCCAGCTTCATCTCCTCGCTCAGGGCGTACCCCAGCCCCATGCTCATGCCGCCGTGGACCTGGGCCTCGGCCAGCTTGGGGTTGATGAGCGTTCCGGAATCGTGGACGTTGACGATGCGCAGCACCCGGATCTTCCCCACGGGGATATCCACCTCGATCTCCGCGAAGCAGCAGCCGAAGGAAAAGGTGTTGTCCTTGACGTGGCTGGTGCACTCGGCGGTGATGTGCACGGAGTGCTCCAGCGAATAAAAGGCCTCCAGCGCCAGATCGGCCAGTGAGAGCAGGCTCTCCCCGCTCCGGGCGTCCACGATGTCCCGGCCGCGGACGTCCAGCTCCCCCGCCTCGGGCAAAAGCTCCCGGGCATAGCGCAGCAGCTTTTCCCGGAAGCGCTCCCCCGTCCGGCGGATGGCGTGGCCGGTCACGTAGGTCTGCCGGGAGGCGTAGGCCCCCGTGTCGAAGGGGGCGATGTCGGTATCCTGGGTGGAGACGATGTGTACGTCCTCGGTGGGGATCCCGATGGCCTGGGCGCACATCTGGGAAAAGACGGTGTCGCCCCCCTGGCCGATCTCGGTGGCCCCCAGCTGAAGCTGGACCGTGCCGTCCTGGTTGAGAACGATCCGGGCGGAGGAGGTCTCCAGCGAAATGGGGTGCACGCCGGTCTTGTAGGAGAAGACGGCCATCCCCACCCCCCGGCGCACCGGCCCGGTCTGGTTTTGATACCTGGCCCGCAGCCCGTCCCAATCCAGGAACCTGCGCCCTTTTTCCATGCATTCCCGCGCTCCGGTGGAGTGACAGGTAATGCCGTTGAGGGGGTCCACATAGCCGGGGGGCATCAGGTTTTGATAGCGGAATTCATAGGGGTCCAGCCCCATTTCCCGGGCAATGTCCTCCATCATGCACTCCAGGGCAAAATTGCACTGAGGGATGCCGTAGCCCCGCATGGCGCCGGGGGCGGGGCGGTTGGTGTAGACGGTGTACGCCTCGCTGCGGTGGGCCAGCTGGTCCAGGTAGGTCTGGCGGAAGCCGGTGACGGCGTTGGCCGCGATGGCGTGCCCGTGGGAGGCGTAGCCCCCCTGGTCGGATACGGCCACGCACGAGCGGGCCATGAGATAGCCGTCCCCGTCCACCGCGGCGCGCACGTCAAAGGAAATGGGATGGCGGGAGCGGGTGTTCCGGAAGGTCTCCTCCCGGCTGGCCTCCAGCTTGACGCAGCGGCCGCCCGCTTCCACACACAGCCAGGCGTTCAGGGGCTCGTAGAGCACTTCCTGTTTGTTGCCGAAGCCGCCGCCGATGTAAGGCTTGACGACCCGCACCCGGCCCCAGGGGATCCCCAGCGCCTGCCCCACCACCCGGCGCACGATGTGGGGGATCTGAGTGGAGGTGACCACCACGATGCGCCCGCCCTCCCGATAGGCGTAGGAGGTGGGATTCTCAATGTGGCAGTGCTGGACCTGCTGGGTCTCGTAGTGCCCGGAAAACCGGTGGTAGGCGGGGCAGTCCAGCACGTCCCCGGCGCAGCGGAAGTCCGAGGGCGGCAGGGGGATCTCGGACACGGTGTGCTTCAGGATATTGTCCGGATGCTCTTCGTGGATGGGCGGTACGCCGGGCGCCATGGCGGCCTGGGGCGTGAGGACGGGGGGATATTCCTCATACTCTACCCGGATCCGTTCCAGCGCCCGCCGGGCGGTGATCTCATCCACCGCCACCACGGCGGCGATATCGTCTCCATAGATGCGCACCCGCCGGTTGAGCAGTTTCCGGTCGGCCACGTCCTGGTGGGCCGGCTCCACGCTCCAGGGGTGGCCGGGGGTGGGATACTGGATCTCCGGCACGTCGAAGCAGGTGAGCACCTTCACCACCCCGGGCAGCGCTTCGGCCGCCGCGGTGTCCATGCTTTTGACCCATCCGTTGGCGATGGTGCTGTGGAGGACCTTGGCCACCAGCGCATTGCGGGGGCAGAGGTCGTCGGTATATTGGGCGCGGCCGGTCACCTTGTCCACGGCGTCCACCCGCTGGATACTTCTGCCGACTTCCATAAAACGCACCTCCTTATTTGCCCTAAGTATACCGCAGGATGACCAAAAAAGGAAGGGAAAGACGCAAAAAGCTAAAAATTTGTCAGAGGCACCAAAAAGCTTTTTGTTTTCCCTTGATTTATTCCCGCCATGTGCTATCATAAACGGAGAAGTCCCAATTGAAGGAGGCGCCAGCATGATCGACTTGACCATCCACCAAGCGTGCCTGGACCGCAACATCCAAAAGGCCCGGGAGAACGGGGTGATCATCCCCACCTTTGAAAACATGAAGCATCCCGAGACCGTGCCCGGCAAAGTGAAGGACCGGCTGAAGCACGTGGGTCTGTGGGACGTGGACCCGCTGAACCTGTTCCGCATCACGTGGAAAAACGAGCCCCTGGAGACCGGCGGGCTGTACCGCCCCGTCCCCAATTACATCGAGCTGCCCTCCGCCCTCACCGGCGTGAGCGCCCGCATCCTCTGCCTGGTGGGCAAGTGGTTCCCAACCGGCTGCCATAAGGTGGGCGCCTCCTTCGGCTGTCTGGCCCCCCGGCTGGTCACCGGACAGTTTGACGCCGCCTACCACCGGGCCGTGTGGCCCTCCACGGGCAACTACTGCCGGGGCGGCGCCTTCAACTCCAAGCTGCTGGGGGTCAAGTCCGTGGCCATCCTGCCCGCGGGCATGAGCCGGGAGCGCTTCCAGTGGCTGGAGCAGATCGCCGGCGAGGTCATCGCCACCCCCGGCTGCGAGAGCAACGTGAAGGAGATCTTCGACAAGACCCACGAGCTCTCCCAGCTGCCCGACTGCATGATCTTCAACCAGTTTGAGGAGATGGGCAACCACCTGTGGCATTATCAGGTCACGGGCAGCGCCGTGGCGGAGGTGTTCGAGGCCGTCAAGCGCCCCGGCGACCGCTTCGCGGGGGCCTGCTTCACCAGCGGCAGCGCGGGCACCATCGGCTGCGGGGATTACCTCAAGGAGGTCTACCCCACCCTGAAGCTGGCGGTGGGCGAGGCGCTGCAGTGTCCCACCATCCTGGAAAACGGCTTCGGCGACCACCGGATCGAGGGCATCGGCGACAAGCACATCCCCTGGATCCACAATGTGAAGAACACCGATCTGGTCATCGACATCGACGACGAGGACTCCCAGCGCCTGCTGCGGCTGTTCAACGACCCGGCGGGCCTGGATTACCTGCGCACCTGCGGCGTGGATGAGGCCACCCTGGCCCAGCTGTCCCTGCTGGGCATCTCCGGCATCGCCAACGTACTTTGCTGCGTCAAGCTGGCCAAATATTACGAGCTGACCGAGCACGACGTGGTGGCCACCGTGCTCACCGACTCCGCCGCCATGTACGGCTCCCGCATCCAGGAGCTGGCGGAGCAGTACGGTCCTTACGACGCAAAGGCCGCCGCGGTGGATCACAGCCTGCACCTGCTGGGCCTGCGCACCGACGCCATGGCGGAGCTGACCTACTACCAGCGCAAACGGGTCCATAACCTGAAGTATTACACCTGGGTGGAGCAGCAGGGCCGCACCATGGAGGAGCTCAACGACCTGTGGTACGGCACGGTATGGGACGACGTCCACCAGCAGGCCGCCGCCCTGGACGAGCTGATCCATTCCTTCAATGAGGCCACCGGCGTTCTGGGGCGGCTGTAGGGGCCTGCACCCCCCATTCTCCATTCCCAAAAGGAGGTTTCCCCATGAAATACGTGCTGGGCGCCCAATGCGTCAAATGCGGCCGGGAATACGACGCCGTGCCGGACCTCACCACCTGCTCCTGCGGCGGCATCCTGGATATCGTATACGACTACGCCGCCATCCGGCGGGACGTTTCCCCCAGGGACCTGGAGGACTGCCGGGACTACAGCATGTGGCGCTACCGGCCCTTCCTGCCGGTGGAGGCCGACTCCGCCCCCACGCCCCTGCGGGTGGGCTGGTCCCCGCTCTACCCGGCCCCCCGCCTGGCCCGGGCGCTGGGGCTCAAGGCCCTCTACCTCAAGGACGACGGGCAGAATCCCACCGCCAGTCTGAAGGACCGGGCCTCCGCCCTGGCGGTGGTCAAGGCCCGTGAGGCCGGGGCGGACACCATCGCCTGCTCCTCCACGGGCAACGCCGCCTCCTCCCTGGCAGGCAACGCGGCGGCGGCGGGGCTGTCCACCTATATCTTTGTCCCCAGCCGGGCGCCCAAGGGAAAGGTGGCGCAGCTGCGCATTTTCGGCTCCACCGTCATCAGCGTGGACGGCTCCTATGAGGACACCTTCGCGCTGTCCAAGGCCGCCATCGACCGCTGGGGCTGGTACAACCGCAACGCGGCCGTCAATCCCTACCTGTCCGAGGGCAAGAAGACCGTCACCCTGGAGATTCTGGAGCAGCTGGGCTGGCGGACGCCCGATTACATCGCCCTTTCCGTGGGGGACGGCTGCACCATCGCCGGAGCCTGGAAGGGCCTGAAGGATCTGTATGCGGCCGGGTTCATCGAGCGCCTGCCCCGGCTCATTTCCGTCCAGGCCCAGGGCTGCTGCCCCCTGAACCGCGCCATCCAGACCGGGACGCCCTGGACCCCCATGGCGGAAAACACCCTGGCCGATTCCATCGCCGTGGGGGTGCCCCGCAACCCGGACAAGGCCCTGAACGCCATCCGGGAATCGGACGGGATCGCCGTCAACGTCTCCGACGATGAGATCCTCGCCGCCATGCGCCTGCTGGGCCGCACCCAGGGCGTGTTCGGGGAACCCGCCGGGGTCACCGGTACCGCGGGCGTGAAAAAGGCCCTGGAGCTGGGCCTCATCTCCCCCGACTCCACCGTGGTGAGCATCGTCACCGGCAACGGCCTGAAGGACGTGCAAAACGGCATCCGCGCCGCGGGGGAGCCCATGCTGGTCCGGCCGGAGCTGGACGCGCTGCTGGACGCCTTCGCGTCCCATGGGATCGCCCCGTAAGAGAGAAAGGAAGCTGCTGCAATGAATGAACGCCCCGCCAAGATCGCCGTGATCTGTCACATGCTCTTTACGCTGGCCAGCCTGCTGTTGGCCATCTACTTCTTCCTTTTCGTCCCCGGCAAGGGGATCGTCCCCATGGTCGGCCTGCCCATCTGGATGGGCTACAGCGTCTACGCCACCATCAAGAGCGTGGCCGACATCATCGGCCGCCAGCGCCGGTTCACCAATTTCTCCAACATGATCGCCCGCTGGGAGGATACGCTGGAGGGCCGCGGCAAGGCCTTGGCCCTGCTGACCTTTATGACGGTGATCGTCGGCGCGGTAAAGATCGCCGTCCCCCTGCTGCTGATGGAGCTTTGATCCCCTTCGCCGACAAGCGCGGCCGCGCCGGCAGGCGCTTGACCGCGGCGTTTGATCCCGGTCCCGTATAAGGAGGTTTTTATGTCCATCCTGATCCAAAACGGCACTCTGCTGCTCCCGGAGGGGCCTGCCCGGGCCGACCTGCGGCTGGAAGGGGACAAGATCGCTCAGATCGGCCCCGGCCTCCCGGTGGAAGACAGCCGGGTGGTGGACGCCTCCGGCCGGCTGGTTTTCCCCGGCTTTATCGACACCCACACTCATTTCGAGATGAACAAGGGCACCGACCGGGAGACCGCCGACGATTGGGCCACCGGCACCCGGGCCGCCCTGGCCGGGGGGACCACCTGCGTGCTGGATTTTGCCGAGCCCAAGCGGGGGGCCGCCCTTTCCTCCGCCCTGGAGACCTGGCATAGCCGCGCGGACGGCCGGGCCTGGTGTCACTACGGGTTCCACATGACCCTCAAGGACTGGAACCCCGCCGTCCGCGCCGAGCTTTCCGCCATGACCGCCGCCGGGGTGACCTCCTATAAGGTCTATCTGGCCTACGACAACCTGCGCCTGCGGGACAGCGCGGCCTATGAGGCCGTGCGCGCCGTCGGCAGGGAGGGCGGCCTTGTGGGCTGCCACTGCGAGAACGGGGACCTGGTCGCCGAGGGCGTCGCCGCCATGCACGCCGCAGGCCGCCGCGGCCCCGAGGCCCATCCCCATTCCCGTCCTCCCCTGGTGGAGGCGGAGGCGGTGGGCCGCTGGCTGGCCATCGGGGAGATGGCGGGCTGTCCGGTGAATATCGTGCATCTCTCCACCCGCCGCGCTCTGGAGCTGGTCCGCGCCGCCCGGGCCCGGGGCCAGGCGTGCTATGTGGAGACCTGCCCGCAGTATCTGCTGCTGGACGAGGGGCGGTATGCCCTGCCCGGCTTTGAAAGCGCCAAATTCGTCCTCTCGCCGCCCCTGCGCGCGCCGGAGGATGTGCGCGCCCTGTGGGACGCCCTGGCCGCCGGCGAGATCGACACCGTGGGCACCGACCACTGCTCCTTTGATTTCTACGGTCCCAAGCAGCTGGGACGGGAGGATTTTGCCAAGATCCCCAACGGCATCCCCGGTGTGGAGCACCGCCCCGTGCTGCTTTATACGGCGGGCGTGGCCGCGGGGCGTATGAGCGCCCATCAGCTCATGCAGGTTTTGTCGGAGCGCCCCGCCAAGCTCTTCGGGATGTACCCGCGGAAAGGGGCTTTGGCGGTGGGCAGCGACGGCGATCTTGTAATATTGGACCCGAATGCTACCCAGCGTATTTCCGCCCGCACCCAGTACCAGAATGTGGACTACACCCCCTACGAGGGCATGCAGGCCAGCTGCCGCGTGGAGCACGTGTTCCTCTCGGGGGTGGAGGCTGTGCAGAACGGCAACGTCCTTTCCCCGCCCCGGGGCCGCTATGTCCGCCGGGGGCCTTCCCAATTCTGGCGATGAGGGTGGGCGCGGTGCTGCTGGCCTCCGGCGCGGGACGGCGCTTCGGCTCCAACAAGCTGCTGGTCGACTGGCATGGGGCGCCGCTGATATGCCGCGCCCTCTCGGCCGTCCCCCCCGCCCTGTTTTCCCGCGCGGCGGTCTGCTCGCCCTATCCCCGGGTCCTTGCGCTGGCGGAGGCGGCCGGGTTTCTTCCGCTGCGCAACGCCCACGCCCGGGAGGGGGTCTCGGCCTCGATCCGCCTGGGCCTGGGGGCCATGACGGATCTGGACGGGGTGCTGTTCGCCGTGTGCGATCAGCCCTATTTGACTACGGAAAGTATCAAACGTCTTCTTGATTCCTTTCTGGAATCAAAAGAGGCCGTCTGCGCCCTGTCCTGGCAGGGCAGGCGGGGCAATCCCGCGGTCTTTCCCTCCAGTCTGTTTCCGGAGCTTCTCGCCCTTTCCGGCGATACGGGCGGCGGCGCCGTCATCCGCCGTCACCCGGACCGCCTGCGCCTGGTCGAGGCCCGTTCCCCCCGGGAGCTGGTGGACGTGGACACGCCCACGGATCTCTGCGGGATTTAAAGCGCGCCGGGCGTTTGCCCGGCGCGCCTGCTTGTCGCAAAAGGCCCTTGGGCCTTTTGCGACAAAAGAGCCGCATGGCGGACGCGGCTCGATTCCTGCAGAAAAGTCGCCCCGTCCGCCATGAGAAGTGTCATTTTCAAGGCGCATGTCCTTGAAAATGACAGGTCCTGATTTTGTTCCGTCCTTTGCGAATGACGGAATTCTGCGAAGCTTTCCTGCTGTGAGGTTCTTCCACCGTCTGGCGCGCCGGG
>NZ_JALFGV010000054.1:0-26848 GCF_022777125.1 Lawsonibacter sp. | reverse complement strand
GCGCAGCAGGCCGAGAAGTGCTTTCTCCGACGAACATGTCGTCGGAGAAAACGGATTGGACTGAGTGCGCGCCTGTACCCCAAGGGCATTTCCGCGCCTGCTCTGCAGGCTTGGGCACAAGCGCCAACTCTGCAAGGAAATGACCGCCCCCCTCCGGCTCAGGCCGGAGGGGGGCGGTATTTTATCCGTTCAGAATCAGCTCCACCGGGCAGTGGTCGCTGCCGTACACGTCCGCGTGGATCACGCTGTCCCCGACCTGGGGGACCAGGGCGTTGGAGACGATGAAATAGTCGATGCGCCACCCTGCGTTGTTCTCCCGGGCGTGATACAGATAGCTCCACCAGGTGTAGGCTCCGGTGCGCTCCGGGTAGAGCTGCCGGAAGGTGTCGGTAAAGCCGCCCGCCAGCAGGCGGGACATCTTGGCGCGCTCCTCGTCGCTGAAGCCCGCGTTGCCGCGGTTGGACTTTGGATTCTTCAGGTCGATCTCCTGATGCGCCACGTTCAGGTCCCCGCACAGCACCACCGGTTTTTGGGCCTCCAGGGCTTTCAGATAGACGAAAAAGGCGTCCTCCCAGGCCATGCGGTAATCCAGCCGGGCCAAGCCCCGCTGGGCGTTGGGGGTGTAGCAGTTCACTAGGTAAAAATCAGAAAATTCCGCCGTAATGACCCGCCCTTCGGTATCGTGCTGCGCGGCGCCGATCCCATAGGAGACGCTCTGCGGCGCCGTCCGGGTAAACAGGGCGGTGCCGGAATAGCCCTTCTTTTCGGCGCTGTTCCAGTACTGATGATAGCCGGGCAGCTCCAGTTCGATTTGGTGGGGCTGGAGCTTCGTCTCCTGAAGACAGAAAACGTCGGCGTCCGCGGCGCGGAAAAAGTCCAGAAAGCCCTTGCCCAGGCAGGCGCGCAGGCCGTTGACGTTCCAGGAGATCAGATGCATGCGTCCGCCTCCGTCCCCCATCGCATGGGCTTGCCCGCGCCGTCCAGCAAAGGCGTGAGCCCGCCGGCGTAGCCGCTGATCGTCTGCAGATAGAGCGCCCCCGTCTGGGTATCCAGCAGGATGCGGACGGTCTCCGTCACGCCCTGCGTATATACCACCTGAAACCGATCGTTCTTTCCCATACGCGTCTCCTCTCAATCGGTCATACACTGCCGCCGAACCAGCCCCGGCGGTCGAAGTGGACCACCTCCAGCTTGATGCCGTCCGGGTCCTTAAAGAAAAAAGCGTAGTAATCCGGGGTATACTCTGCCCAGAGCTTGGGTGGGGAGACGATGGTCACGCCGGGAAGGTCCTTTACCTGGGCGTAGACCCGGTCCACCTCCTCCCGGCTGTCCGCGCCAAAGGCCAGGTGGTGCACCGCGCCGGGACGGCGGCGGCAGACGGTCTCCTCCGCAAAGTCGGGCCGCGGGCAGATCAGGGACAGGGAAAATTCCGCTCCGCTGTAATCGACGGCCCGGTACTCATAGGCGGGCTCGTCCCCCTTGGCCTTCATGGTCAGCTCGAAGCCAAGAAGGGGCAGCAGGGCGTCGTAAAAGACCTCCTCCCGGTCCAGGTCCTTCACGGTGATGTCCAGATGGTCGATGCGTGGGCGCATGGCGCAATCCTCCTTATGGTCGCAAGGCGGTTGGGAGCGGGCACGGCGGGAAGCGGCGGACGGCTCAGTACCGCCGCACCACAGCCACGACCTTGCCCAGGATCTCACAGCCGTCGCCGTCGATGGGCTCATAATCCGGGTTCTCCGGCATGAGCCAGGTGTGCCCGTCCTTGCGGCGCAGGGTCTTCACCGTGGCTTCGTCTTCCAAGAGGGCCACCACGATCTCGCCGCTGCGGGCCTCCTGCTGCTGGTGGACCACCACCAGGTCGCCCGGCAGGATGCCCGCGTACTTCATGGATTCCCCCCGCACCTGAAGGGCGAAGTGCTCTCCGGTGAGGCCGCCGGTATCGAACGTCAGATAATCCTCGATGCACTCCTGCGCCAGAATGGGCGCTCCGGCGGCCACACTGCCCACCACGGGCACCTGGTCCGCCCGCTCCTCCGGCTCCGGAAGCCGGTCCTGCGGGACGTGCTGCGCGCCGCAGACCGTAATGGAGCGGGTCTTTCCCTCGGCCTTGGTGATCAGGCCCGCCGCCTCCAGCCCCTTCAGATGAAAGTGAACGGTGGAGGGGGATTTGAGCCCCACGTGCTCCCCGATTTCCCGCACGGAGGGGGGATAACCGTGCCGGGCGGCGAAGTCAATGATATAGTCGTAGATCTGCTGCTGCTTGGGGGATAGCTTTTTCATGGCAGACCCTCCTTTTTTCGCGTGATCCACGCTTACTATAACATAGTTTTCACAAAACTGCAAACATTTGTTCTAAGCAATTTGCAAAATGGCCCTTGATTTTGGGGCGGGAAGCGTCTAAACTAGATAAGCTCTTAACGATTAAGCGGTTAACGAAAGGAAGTGCTTGGGATGAACCCACGGCCCGATCTGCCGGGCATTCTGGTGCACGCCATCCACCGGCTCCATCGCAATGCGGTACAGACAAAGCTGAGCGCCATGGGCCTGGAAGGCGTCGGATCGCCCATGATCCTGATGCTGCTCAAGCGCCGGGGCGCGGAAGGGGGAGGGGCCTATCAGCGGGAGCTGGCCGACGCCCTGCGCATCTCTCCCGCGGCCATCGCCATGTCTCTGCAGTCCCTGGAGCGCGCGGGCTATGTGGCGCGACGGGAGGACCCGGGCGACCAGCGCCGCAAGCGCGTGGTCATCACGCCCCGGGGGGCGGCGGCGGTGGAAACCTGCCGGGACGCCCTGGCGGCGGCGGACGCGCAGATGCTCGCCGGTTTTACCGCTCAGGAGCGGGAGACCCTCACCGCCCTGCATCTGCGGATGCTGGACAATCTGACCCCCGGGGACAGCCCCGCGGGGGACCCTTTTGAAAGGTTGGGATGCAATTGCTCAAGACCTTAGCTTCTTACCTGCGGGAGTACAAAAAGTACGCCCTGCTGGCTCCGCTGATGGTGGTGCTGGAGGTGCTCTGCGAACTGGCGCTGCCCCTGGTCATGGCCAAGATCGTGGATGTGGGCATCGCCGGCGCGCAGGTGCCCTATATCCTGCGCATGGGCGCGGCCATGCTGGCGCTCTCCCTGGCCGCCATGGCCTTCGGGGTGCTCTCGGCCCGGTTTTCCGCCGTGTGCAGCCAGGGCTTCGGCGCAAACCTCCGCCAGGGGCTGTTCGACCAGGTACAGGAATTTTCCTTTGCGGACATCGACCGGTTTTCTTCCGCCTCGCTCATTACCCGCATGACCAACGACGTCAACGCCATCACCATGATGCTGGCCATCGGCCTGCGGATGCTCACCCGGGCGCCGGTGACCCTCGTTGCCGCCCTCATCGTCACCGCGTCCATCAGCCCCAGGCTCTCCCTGGTGCTGCTGGCCGTCATCCCGGTCATGGCGGCGGCCATCGTGCTGCTGATGAAGATCTGCAGCCGCCTGTTTGAGGTGATGCAGAAGAAAATCGACAACCTGAACAACACCGTGCAGGAAAATCTGGTGGCCATCCGGGTGGTGAAGGCCTTTGTCCGGGAGGGGTATGAAAAGACCAAGTTCATGCGCTCCAACGATGAGCTGACCGCCGCCTCCCTGAACGTGGGCATGCGGATCATCGCCATGCTGCCCATCATGATGATCTCCCTCAACGTGGCTACCGTACTGGTGCTGTGGATCGGCGGACGGATGGTCATGAACGACACGCTGCTGGTGGGACAGCTTTCCTCGTTTATCAGCTACATCGCGCAGATCCTCATGAGCGTGATGATGGTGGCCATGGCGCTGCTCCAGCTTTCCCGGGCCCAGGCCTGCGCCCGCCGCATCTGTGAGGTGCTTTGGGCCACGCCGGACATCCGGGACTGTGAACTGAGCCGGGAGCTCCCCGCGCCCCGGGGCAGGGTGGAGTTCCGGGACGTCTGCTTCAAATATGTCGCCACCGGCACCGGGGACGACGTGCTCCGGGATGTGAGCTTTACGGTGGAACCCGGCCAGTTTGTGGCGATCGTGGGCGGTACCGGCGTGGGCAAATCCTCCCTGGTCAACCTGATCCCCCGTTTCTACGACGTGACCGGCGGCGCGGTGCTGCTGGACGGAGTGGATGTGCGGGATTATCCGCTGGAGGAGCTGCGCGCGCGCATCGGCATGGTGCTGCAGAGCAACGTGCTTTTTTCGGGTACGGTTCGGGACAATCTGCTCTGGGGCAAGCCGGACGCCACGGAGGACGAGCTGATCCAGGCCGCCCGGGACGCCCAGGCCTATGACTTCATCATGGGCCTGCCCGACGGGTTCGACACCTGGCTGGAGCAGGGGGGCACCAACGTCTCCGGCGGACAGAAACAGCGCCTGTGCATCGCGCGGGCCATGCTGCGCCGCCCGGCAGTGCTGATTCTGGACGACTCCACTTCTGCCGTGGACTCGACTACCGAGGCCAAAATACGGGAATCCTTCCATCAGAACCTGAAGGATACCACCGTTCTCATCATTGCCCAGCGCATCAGCTCCGTGCAGTATGCGGACCAGATCATCATCCTGGAGGACGACCACATCGCCGGCATAGGCACCCATGCGCAGCTGCTGGCGGGCAATGAGATCTATCAGGAGATCTACCAGTCTCAGCAGGAGGGGGTGGGGGAAGCATGACACAGCGTCAAACACAGCAGCGGCCCATGCATGGGCCCGGCGGCGGCCCCCGGGGCGGATATCAGAAGCCCAAGGATATGAAGAAGACCATCCGCCGCCTGCTCACCTATCTGACCCGTCACAAGCTGGCCCTGGCGGGGGTGTTCCTCTGCCTGCTCGTCTCGGTGGGCAGCAATTTGGGCGGCTCCTATCTGCTGCGGCCCATCATCAACAACTTCATCTACTCCGGCGGCCGGGACTTCGCGGGGCTGGCCCTCTCCCTGCTCCAGCTGCTTGGCATCTACGCGGTGGGGGCCGCGGCCTCCTACGCCCAGTCGGCGGCCATGGTGCGGCTGGCCCAGCGCGGCGTGAACAAGCTGCGCCGGGATCTGTTCGACAAGCTGCAGGCGCTGCCGCTCTCCTACTTTGACCGGCACCCCCACGGGGAGCTGATGAGCCGCTTTACCAACGACGCGGACAACGTGCAGACCGCCCTGGAACAGAGCCTGGTCTCCCTGATCTCCAGCGCCCTGATGTTCGTGGGACTGGTGGTCATCATGCTGGCGACCAATCCCCTTTTGTTCCTCATCACGGTGGTTGTTCTGGCGCTTACCCTGTTCCTCTTCTCCAGGCTGGGGGGCAAGAGCCGGAACTATTACCGGCAGCAGCAGGCCACCCTGGGCGACATGAACGGCAATATCCAGGAGATGATCGAGGGACTGCGCGTGGTCAAGGCGTTCACCCACGAGCGGGCGGCCAAGGAGGAATTCCAGCGCCGCAACACCGCCTACCGGGACGCGGCCACCCGCGCCAACTTTTATTCTAATGCCATCATGCCCGTCTCCAACAACCTGATGAACATCAGCTACGCCCTGACGGCGGCCCTCGGCGGGCTGATGTCCATTCTGACGGGCTTCGATCTGGGCGGCCTGGTGATCTACCTGAACTACTCCAAGCAGATCGGCCAGCCGCTGAACCAGATCTCCATGCAGCTGACCAACGTGCTCTCCGCCCTGGCGGGCGCCGAGCGGATGTTCGAGGTCATGGATACCGCGCCCGAGGCGGACGAGGGCAGGATCACCCTGGTGCCTGCCGTTTTGGACCCGGCGGGCCGCCTGGCCGAGCGCACCGACGCGGGCCGTGGGGGCATGTGGGCCTGGAAGACCCCCAAGAACGCAGGCCTGGCGCTGGTCCCGGCCGCCGAGGGCCCCGGCGGGACGCTGACGGAACTGGACGCGCCCGCGCCGGGCTGCCGCTGGGCCTGGCGGTATCCCGGCCCCGACGGCGCGCCGTCTCTCCACCAGATCCGGGGCGCGGTGCGCAGCGTGGACACCGAGGACTGCTGGCTCACCGAGCTGCGGGGGGCCGTGCGCTTTACCGATGTGGACTTTTCCTATGTGCCCGGCAAGCCGATCCTGAAACAGGTGAACGTCTACGCCAATCCGGGCCAGAAGATCGCCTTCGTGGGTTCCACCGGCGCGGGCAAGACCACCATCACCAACCTGATCAACCGTTTTTACGAGATCGACTCCGGCCTGATCACCTATGACGGCATCGACGTGAGGGCCATTCGGAAGGAGGACCTGCGCCGCTCCCTGGGGGCGGTGCTCCAGGATACCCACCTCTTCACCGGCACCATCCTGGACAACATCCGCTACGGACGGCTGGATGCCACCGACGAGGAGTGTGTCGCCGCGGCGAAGAGCGCCAACGCCCATTCCTTTATCCGCCGCCTGCCCCAGGGCTACGACACCCCCGTCTCCGGCGACGGCGGGAACCTGTCCCAGGGCCAGCGGCAGCTGCTGGCCATCGCCCGGGCCGCTGTGGCCGACCCGCCGGTGATGATCCTGGACGAGGCCACCTCCTCCATCGACACCCGCACCGAGCGGCACATCGAACGGGGGATGGACGCTCTGATGGAGCACCGCACCGTCTTTGTCATCGCCCACCGCCTGTCCACGGTGCGCAACGCCAACTGCATCGTGGTCATCGAGCGCGGCGCAATCGAAGAAAAGGGCGACCACGCGCAGCTTTTGGAGCACCGCGGCCGCTACTATCAGCTCTACACCGGTCAGTTCACACTTTCCTGAAAGTATCTACTTGCGCACGATTCCGACGCGTGCTATCATGTTCACCATCATATGTTGAACCGTCCGGTTTAAATGGAATGACCGGCGGACGGCGCGGATCCAAAGGAGGATATGCATCATGGGGAAATTTGACGGCAAGGTTGCCGTGATCACCGGCGGCGGTAAGGGCGGCGGGATCGGGTACGGTCTGTCCACCGCGTTTGCCAAGGAGGGGTGCGATCTTGTCATTACCGGACGCAACACCAGGAAGCTGGACGACGCCAGGGAGGAGCTGGAGCGGCTCTACGGCGTCAAGGTCCTGGCCTGCCAGGCCGACGGCGGCGTGGAGGAGCAGGTGGCGGGCGTGGTCAAGCAGGCGGCGGATACCTTCGGCCGCATCGACTTTTTGATCAACAACGCCCAGAACTCCGCCTCCGGCGTTCCTCTGGCCGAGCACACCAAGGAGGACTTTGACAAGGCCGTCTACTCCGGGCTGTACGCGGCGTTTTTCTATATGAAGCACGCTTACCCCTATCTCAAGCAGGCCCGGGGTTCCGTGGTCAATTTCGCCTCCGGCGCGGGCCTGTTCGGGAAGCCCGGCCAGAGCTCCTATGCCGCCGCCAAGGAGGGGATCCGCGGCATGACCCGGGTCGCCGCCACCGAGTGGGGCCCCGACGGCATCAACTGCAACTGCATCTGCCCCCTGGTCATGACCGACGCGCTGAAAAAGTGGAAAGAGGAGTACCCCGCGGTCTATGAGCAGACCATCAAGGGGATCCCCGCCGGCCGCTTCGGCGACCCGGAGAAGGATATCGGCCGAACCGCCGTGTTCCTGTGCTCGGAGGACGCAAAGTATATCTCCGGCGAGACGATTACCATGCAGGGCGGCTCCGGCCTGCGGCCCTAAGGCATCACCGCACAATTCCCCGCGCGCGTCTTGGCGGCCGATTCGCCCCGCAAATGCGTTGCAAGACCTTGCAGTATACAAAGTGTTCCTGCGGTTTTGCGCCTTTTTGCGGCACAAATTTTCGGGCCGATCCGCACGCGTTGGATGATGCGGTAATGCCCCAAGGAAAAATTTGCAGCTTTCCTGTTTACCTTTTGCCCCAAAACCGGTATACTGTAGGCGAACGATCAAACAGGAAAGGAAGGTCATTTTTTATGATGAATCTGGAAGCGCTGAAGCTCCTCAGAGAGCGCCGCAGCTGCCGCAGCTACAAGAACGAACAGATCGCCGACGCCGAACTGGAAGCCGTGCTGGAGGCCGGTACCTACGCACCCACCGGACGGGGCGCACAGTCCCCTGTGATCGTGGCGGTGCAGGACCGGGAGACCATCGGCCGGCTGCGCAGAATGAACGCGGCCATCATGGGCAACCCGGACGCCGACCCCTTCTACGGCGCCCCCACCGTGTTGGTGGTGCTGGCCGACAAGAGCCTCCCCACCCATGTGTATGACGGCGCCTGCGTCATGTGCAACCTGCTCAATGCCGCCCATGCCGCGGGCCTGGACGCCTGCTGGATCAACCGGGCCCGGGAGGAATTCGACTCCGAAGAGGGCAAGGCTCTGCTGAAGCAGTGGGGGATCGAGGGCGACTATGAGGGCATCGGCCACTGCATCCTGGGCTACCGCTCCGGCGAACTCCAGAGCGCCGCCGAACGCAAGGCGGACTATGTGATCCGTGTAAAATGATCCGGAAAAAACGCCCCGCGCGCCGCTTTTGCGGCGCGCGGGGCGTTTTCGGACGGGCGGGTTATTCTGTGGGCACCGGGGCGTCTCCGGGATCCGGCGCGGGCGCTTCCGGGGCGGCGGGAGGCTGGGGCGCCTTCTCCTTCCCCAGGAAGGAGGGCAGCTCCATGCCCGCCATCTGGAACATCTCGTTCATCGGCGGGATGGACTTCATCAGCCCTGAGACAAAACCCGCTGTGGCGGTTTTGCCGTCCCTGCCCTCGCCGGAATCCCAGACGGTGACCTTGTCGATCTTCACGTTCTTCACCGCGTCCACCTGGATGCGCATGAGCTCCTCCATCTTGTCGGCCAGCATCAGGCGCACGGCGTTCTCCGCGTCGCCTCCGGCGGCGGAGACGACCTCCCGCAGGCCCTCGGCCTGCTTGACCAGGACGGCCTGGGCGCCTTCGGCCTCGGCCTGCATTTTGGCCAGGATGGCGTCCGCCTCGCCCTTTGCACGCCGGCGGATCTGCTCGGCTTCGGCCTCGGCCTCCAGCTCCTTGCGGCGCTTGTCAATCTCGGTCTTGACGATGATGTCGGCCTCTTGGGTGGCCTTCTCGCGGGCGGCACGGGCGGCCTCGGCCTTCTGCTCGGCGGCGTAGGCCTCTTCCAGCGCCTGGGCGGCGGCGATCTTCTCGGCGGCGGTGGCGATGCGGGTGGCCTCGGCCTCCTTCTCCCGGCGCTGGGCGTTGGACATGGCTACCTCCACCTTGGAGGTGTTCTCGCCCTGGATGGCGGTGGCGTCGGCCTGGGCGACCTGGATGCGCTGGTCGCGGCGGGCCTGGGCCTCGCCGATGGAACCGTCGCGGTCCTTCTCGGCCACGTTCTTCTTGGCGTCGTTGATGGCCTTGGCGGCGGCCTCCTTGCCCAGGGCGTCAATGTAGCCGGACTCGTCGGAGATGTCGGTGACGTTGACGTTGATCAGGCGCAGGCCGATCTTCTTCAGCTCGCCCTCCACGTTGCGGGAGACGGCCTCCAGGAACTTATCCCGGTCGGTGTTGATCTCCTCGATGTCCATGGTGGCGATGACCAGGCGCAGCTGGCCGAAGATGATGTCCTTGGCCAGCTCCTGGATCTCCTGCAGGCGCAGGCCCAGCAGACGCTCGGCGGCGTTCTGCATGACTCCGGGCTCCGTGGAGATGCCCACGGTGAAGCGGCTGGGGACGTTGATGCGGATGTTCTGGCGGGAAAGCGCGTTTTCCAGGTCCACGGAGATGGACAGGGGCGTCAGGTCCAGAAACTCATAGGCCTGGATCACCGGCCAGATAAAGGCCGCGCCGCCGTGGATGCATTTGGCGGACTTGGTGGAGCCGTCCTTGTTGCTGCCCACCTTGCCGTAGATGACCATGACCTTGTCGGAGGGGCATTTCTTGTAGCGTTTGAGCAGAAAGAGCAGCAGGGAAAAGACGATGACGACGATGACGCAGGTGAGGATGATTCCAAAGATTCCGTCAGGCATGTTTGACCTCCTTAATAATGGTTGTCTTGCGTGGATGCTTCCGTTTCGCTGCGCTCGACCAAAAGAGCGCCTCCCTCCAGCAGACCCGTGACGCGGACCGGACTGCCGGTGGGGATGGGGGTGTCGCTGTCGGTGAAGGCTTCCAGTTCCCGCAGCTGCTCCTGCACGGTGATGTTCACCTTGCCGGGCGCAGCGCGGCAGGCGGGGATGGTCAGGTAGACCGTGCCGGGCAGCCCCACGGCCAGGCGCACGTCCAGGGTGCCGTCATACTGCAAACGCATGGCTTCCCGCAGGATCAGGGCGATGCCCACCATGCCCGCGATGCCGATGGGCACCGCCAGGAACAGGGCCAGCAGGGGGGGCAATCCGATCTGGTTCAACCAGAGCCCGCCCCAGCCGAAGAGCGCCAGGAAGGCCACCACGCCCCGCACGGTGAGGATGTGCAGGCCTTGAAGGCCGTGCCCCGCTCCGTCTTCGTCCAGGTCGGCGTCCGGGGACAGGTGCGCGTCGGGATCTCCGCAGCCGTCCGGGTCCGCGTCAAACGCGGCGTCCATGTCCGCGTCGGCGTCCGTGTCTGCGTCCAGCCCGCCGTCTCCGGCGGCGCCGTCGCTGTCGAACACCCCGCCTACAAAGAGCAGCACCGTCTGGATGATGAGGATCAGGGTGGCGGGTACGGCAAGGTAGAGCAGGATATGCTCCAGCGGCGTCAGGGATTGCCACCAGGCTGCCATAAAGCTTCCTCCTTTCGTGTTCTGGGGTTCGATCTATGTTCACAGCGGCCGGTCCTTCCCGCGGCAGGCCGCTGTACCTGTCCGCGCTAAGCCAGTTCAGCCAGAAGCGCCTCGGCCTCCCGCTTGAGCCGGGCGGCCAGGTAGGCCGTCAGGATCACGTGGAGGCAGCGCACCACCCGGTCCCGGGCGCCCGGAACGGGTTCGCTGAAATCGGATACCGCCGTCTGGCACCAGCGGGCGGCCTCGTCCGGCCCCGTGGGAGGATGCTCCTCCGTCAGGGCCGCCAGGCGCACGATATATCGGTAAAGCTGGCTGTCATCGATCAGATCGTCCGACTCGTCGTCCAGATCGCCGTTGACGTAGGACAGCAGGGCGCAGATCTTCTCCAGCTGCATGGAATCCTTCAGCATGTTGATGATGACGATGCGGGAAAACTGGCGGCGGGTATACCGCTTGCGCTCCGGCGGGGCGACAAAGCCCCGGCGGACCCAGTTCTGGATCACGTAAGGCTCCAGTCCCGTCAGGCTGGATACCTGGGAGAGCACCAGCCCCCCGGCCAAAAAGAGGGAGGCGAGCTGCGTCTCGGCTTCCTCCGGTCGGATCCGTTCCACCGCGATGGTGGTTCCCGGCAGCGTCTTTTGCATCGCGTTCACCCCTTCTTCCTTTTGGTGATTTGATTGTACAATATAATCGTGTGATTGTCAATAGGGTTCTGAAGATTTTTTGAAAAAAGCATGCAAAGATCTGGAAGGCGGCGGCTGCCGCCGGGGGAAATGGAATTCCGGGGAATTGGTGCTTTACAAGCTGGGAAGAATATGATAAACTACTACAGCCTGTAAACAAGCAGGCGTTACCCCGGACCTCGTCTCCTGGCGTTCACCGGCCGGTCACGCAGTCCGCGGGCAGATCTTATTTTATGAAAGGTGGAAACACGCAATGATCCGTAAGGACGAAAAGACGGCCGTCATCGAGGCCAACCGCACCCATCCGACCGACACCGGCTCTCCGGAGGTCCAGATCGCCATTCTGACCGCCCGCATCCAGGAGCTGACGGAGCATCTGAAGATCCATAAGCACGACAACCACAGCCGCCGGGGCCTGCTGAAAATGGTCGGCAAGCGCCGCAAGATGCTGGATTATCTGGCCAAGAAGGACGTGGAGCGTTACCGCGCCATCATCGCAAAGCTGGGCATCCGTAAGTAAGAAATGAAATAGGGGCGGCGCGAACGCGCCGCCCCTTCTTCCCGTGTACCGTTTACAAAGGACGCGCACCAGAGCCCACACGCTTTTTTAGCAGTTGAAGCTGTGCCCAAAGGGGTTGGACATGCCTTCAAGTGCTAAAAAGAGCCGGGCGGCTCTGATGTGCGGACATACGATTCGATAAGGAGGACGCACATGTCAACCATCATCAAACACAAGGAATTCACCAATCACAAGATCTTCAAGACCGAGGTGGCGGGCCGCCCCCTGACCATCGACGTGGGCAAGGTGGCCGAGCTGGCCAGTGCTTCCGCCATGGTCACCTATGGCGAGACCACCGTGCTGGTGGCCGTGACCTGCTCCGCCCGTCCCCGGGACGGCATCGACTTCTTCCCGCTGAGCGTGGATTTTGAGGAGAAGCTGTACGCCGTGGGCCGTATCCCCGGCTCCTTCCTGCGCCGTGAGGGGCAGCCCTCTCTGCCCGCCGTTCTGGCCAGCCGCGTCATCGACCGGTCCATCCGGCCCCTGTTCCCCTATGACTTCCGCAACGACGTGGTGGTCACCGCCACCGTCATGAGCCTGGACCGGGACTGCTCCCCCGAGGTGACCGCCATGATCGGCGTGTCCGCCTGCCTGGCCTACTCCAACATCCCTTGGGCCGGCCCCATCGGCTGCCTGGAGGTGGGCTATGTGGACGGCCAGATCGTCATGAACCCCACCCAGGAGCAGAAGCACAAGTCCCAGCTGGACCTGACTGTGGCCGCCACCGAACAGAAGGTCATTATGATCGAAGCCGGCGCCAAGGAGCTGCCCGACGAGATCATGTACGACGCCATCGTCAAGGCCCATGAGGACATTAAGCAGCAGGTGGGCTTTATCAATGACCTCGTGGCCCAGATCGGCAAGGAGAAGATGACCTACGACCATGCCGACTTTGATCAGGAGCTGTTCGACAAGATCGTGGAGGCCACGATGGACGAGGCCCGCGCCGCCATGGACACCGACGACAAGAACGTGCGCGAGGAGCGCTGGAACAAGCTGATCGACCACTGGCACGCGCTCTTCCTGGAGGAGTATCCCGAGATGGACAAGTATCTCGAGGAGATCACCTACAAATTCCAGAAGAAGATCGTCAAGGCCTGGCTGCTGGAGGGCCACCGTGTGGATGGCCGCGCGAAGAACGAGATCCGCCCCCTCTCCGCCCAGGTGGGCGTGCTACCCCGCGTCCACGGCTCCGGCCTGTTCACCCGCGGGCAGACCCAGGTTCTCTCCGTGTGTACGCTGAACACCCTCTCTGCCGCCCAGAAGCTGGATACCATCTGGGAAGAGGAAGAGAAGCGCTATCTGCATCACTATAACTTCCCCTCCTACTCCGTGGGCGAGGCCCGCGCCGCCCGCAGCGTCAACCGCCGCGAAAAGGGCCACGGCGCCTTGGCGGAGCGCGCGCTGGAGCCGGTCATCCCCAGCCAGGAGGACTTCCCCTACGCCATCCGCGTGGTCTCCGAGGTCCTCAGCTCCAACGGCTCCACCTCCCAGGGCTCCATCTGCGGCTCCACTCTGGCGCTGATGGATGCCGGCGTGCCCATCTCCGCCCCGGTGGCGGGCATCTCCTGCGGCCTCATTCAGGACGATGACGGCAGCTTTACGACCTTTATCGACATCCAGGGCGTGGAGGATTTCCACGGCGAGATGGACTTCAAGGTGGCCGGCACCAAGGCCGGCATCACCGCCATTCAGATGGACATCAAAAACGACGGCCTGTCCCACGCGATCATCAAGGAGGCCCTGGACATCACCAAGGACGCCCGCTATGCCATTCTGGACGAGATCATGCTCCCCTGCATCGCAAAGCCCCGGGACGATGTGGCTGAGACCGCGCCCAAGATGGTCAAGATGAAGATCGACGTGGACAAGATCCGCGAGGTCATCGGCTCCGGCGGCAAGGTCATCCAGAAGATCTGCGCCGACACCGGCGCCAAGATCGACATCGAGGACGACGGCACGATCTATATCGCCGGCGTGGACAAGGCCTCCTGCGACGCCGCCAAGAAGACCATCGAGACCATCGTCTTCGTGCCCGAGGTGGGGCAGCTGTACTACGGCAAGGTGGTGCGCATCCTCCAGTTCGGCGCGTTTGTGGAGCTGGCCCCCGGCAAGGACGGTATGGTCCACATCTCCAAGCTGGCCGATCACCGGGTGGAAAAGGTGGAGGACGTGGTCAACATCGGCGATATGATCTGGGTCAAGGTCACCGAGATCGACGAAAAGGGCCGCGTGAACCTCTCCTACAAGGACGCGCTGAAAGAGATCAAGGCCAAAAAAGCCGCCGGTGAGCCGGTCAAGTAAATCGACTCCCGAACGATCGGCCCGCTGCATTGCAGCGGGCCGATCCTGCTTGTGCAAAGGCCTCCCGGCGTTCCGCGCCATTCGTCTTCTGCGCATCGAAAAAAGAGGGCTGCGGTCCGTAAGCGCGTGCGCGCGGCGGACCGCAGCCCTCTCAAAAAAGCGGCTTCACCGTTTTCGGGAGCCTCCCGTTGCGCGCCGGGGGGCGAAGGGCTTACCGCAGGCGTCCCAGAAGTCCGTCCTCCCGAACGCCTGTAATCTCCACATCGCATATTACATTGTGTAATTCGTTGCCGGGGGCAAAGACCTCGGTGTAGTTGGAGGCGTGTCCGCGCCACAGGCCGTCCTTTTCTTCCTCGAAGAGCACGGACAGGGTCCGCCCGACCCAGCGCTCCAGCCAGGCGCGGCGCATCTCCCCGGCCAGCTGGGCCGCTTGGCGGGCCCGCGCCTGCTTGACGGCATTGGGGCACTGCCCCGGCATGGAGGCCGCCGGGGTGCCCGAGCGCCGGGAATAGGGGAAAATATGCATGGCGGAAAAGGCGCACCTGGAGAGAAAGGCCAGGGTCTGCGCAAACTCCTCCTCCGTCTCGCCGGGAAACCCCACGATCAGGTCGGTGGTGATACCGGGCCGGTCAAAGAAGTCCCGCAGTAATTTTACGCTTTCATAATACCGCGCGCAATCGTATTTCCGGCCCATCCGCCGCAGGGTGGCGTCGCATCCGGATTGGAGGGAAAGGTGGAAGTGGGGGCACAGGTTGGGCAGGGCGGCCGCCCTGCGGCAGAATTCCTCGGTGACGGTACGGGGCTCCAGGCTGCCCAGCCGCACCCGGCATTCCGGGGCGGCGGCGCAGAGGGCCTCCACCAGATCGATGAGCGCGCTGCCGTCCCGGAAGTCCGCGCCCCAGGAGGAAATCTCGATCCCGGTGAGCACCAGCTCCCGGTAACCCTCACCGGCAAGGCGTTTCGCTTCACAGACCGCGTCCGCCAGCGGCAGGGAACGGATGGGCCCGCGGGCGTAGGGGATGATGCAGTAGGTGCAGAAATTGACGCAGCCATCCTCCACCTTGAGCATGGCCCGGGTCCGTCCCTCCAGTCCACCGGCGCTCAGGCGCTCATAGGTCCGCCGGCGCAGGGCGTCGTCCACCCGGACCAGCGGCTGTGCCAGCCGCGCCCGGGCCAGGTCCTCCAGCGCGTCCAGAAAGGCCATGCGCTCGCCGGTGCCCATGACCAGGTCCACCTCCAGCGCACGGACGGCCTCCGGCGCGGTCTGAGCGTAGCAGCCGCACACCGCCACCACCGCGCGGGGCGCGCGCTTGCGGGCCTGGCGGATGGTCTGGCGGGATTTTTGATCGCTCACCGCCGTAACGGTGCAGGTGTTGATGATATAGGCGTCGGCCTCCCCCGTGAAGGGGACCAGCGTGTGGCCCCGGCGCTCCAGTTCGGTCTCCAGCGCCTGGGTCTCGTACTGGTTGACCTTGCAGCCCAGGGTATAGATAGCAACTCGCATGTTTTTTCCTCCCCGCCGGGGCCTGGATTGTGAAAATCACAGATTTTCGCGTTTCCGGCGGCTTTTCCGTTGTAATTTGCCCCCGCGGACGGCTATAATGGGGGCGTATCCATTATAAAGGAGCGCCGGCTCCTTGTACAGAATGATTTCAGGAGGGATCGACCATGTCCGGTTTTTTTGTTGCCCTGTCCTCCATTGACGATGTAAAACACTTTGTAGACGCCGCCAGCCGCTGCCCCTGCGAGGTGGATGTGCTCTCCGGCCGGTATGTCATCAACGCCAAGTCCATCATGGGCCTGTTTTCGCTGGACCTGTCCCAGCCGGTACAGGTGGAAGTCCACGGTACCGACGCACAGCGCGGCGCCTTCCAGGCCGACGTGGCTGCGTTCCGGGTGGATGCGGGGCAGTAAGGAGCGCCCTGGCGGCGGGAGCGGCGCGGGGCTCCCCTTCCGTTTCGTTCCGCTTACGGTTTACAAGCCCGGCGCTTCTATGGTAGAATAACGGGGAAACGGCTGTTTCGCCGGGGCCTGGGCGCATCTCGCCCCCCGCCCGGCGGCGCCTTGCGCAAAAGGGCCGCGCCTGTGGCCGTATCATTTGATTTCCGGGGGGCGTTTTATGACGGAACACTACCATTTTTTTGCCTATCTCTCCCGCATGCGGTATATCAATCGCTGGGGGCTGATGCGCAACACGTTTCAGGAGAATATCCAGGAGCACTCCCACATGGTGGCGGTGCTGGCGCATGCCCTGGCGGTCATCCGCCGGGAGGTGTTCGGCGGGGAGATCGATCCCGGCCTGGCGGCGGCCGCCGCCCTGTTCCACGACGCGCCCGAGATCCTCACCGGCGACCTGCCGACTCCGGTGAAGTATTATAACCCGGAGATCCGGGACGCCTATAAGGCGGTGGAGGAATTTTCCGCACGAAAGCTGCTCTCCCTGCTGCCGGAGGAGCTGCGGGGCGCCTACGAGCCGCTGCTGCTGGAGGCGTGCGGCACGCAGGTACAGGCCGTGGTGAAGGCGGCGGACAAGCTCTCCGCCTACCTCAAGTGCCTGGAGGAACTCAAGGCGGGCAACCTGGAGTTCAAGCTTGCCGCGGAGCAGACCCGGCAGGCGCTGGAGGACTCCCCCCTGCCGGAAGTGAACTACTTCCTGGAGCACTTCCTGCCGGGATTCAGTCTGACCCTTGACGAGCTGCAATAAAGAGCGATAGCAACGAAAGGAGAGAACCGACCATGAGAGCGATCGTAACGGTACTGGGCAAGGACCGGGTGGGCATCATGTCCCTGGTGTGTTCCCTGCTGGCCGAACGCAACGTGAATATTCTGGATATCAGCCAGACCATCCTGCAAGACTATTTCACCATGGTGATGCTGGTGGACGCATCCGAGAGCGCCTTGCCCTTTGCCGAGCTGGCCGCCCTGCTGGCTGCCGAGGGGGAGAAGCGGGACCTGGACATCCGCGCCCAGCGCGAGGACATCTTCAACGCCATGCACCGGATCTGAAAAGAAGCGCGCAGGCCGCGAGCAGGGGAGATAAGGGAATGCGCAGACGCGAAAATAGGCCGGGCGAAGCCCGGGCCGGAGCGGATTTCGCGCGGAGCATGCACTTATCTCCCCGGCAGCGAGCCAGGCGCAGCGTGACAAAAAGAAGCGCGCAGCCGCCTGATCGGAAGCACGCGCGGCATCAGGAAGCGGAATCTGCCGGGAGGACTTATTTTGATCAATACAAATGAGATTTTAGAGACCATCCATATGATCGACCAGCAGCATCTGGATATCCGTACCATTACGATGGGCATTTCCCTGCTGGACTGCGCCGATCCCGACCCCAAGTCCGCCTGCAGGAAGATCTACGAGAAGATCACCCGGCAGGCGGACCGGCTGGTGGCGACCGGCGAGGCCATCGAGCGGGAGTTCGGCATCCCCATCGTCAACAAGCGCATTTCGGTCACACCCATGGCGCTGGTCGCCGGCGCCTCCCAGTGTGAGAGCTATGTGCCCTTTGCCGTTGCCATGGACGATGCGGCCAAGGCGACCGGCGTCAATTTTATCGGCGGCTTTTCCGCTCTGGTACAGAAGGGGGCCACGCCCGCCGACCGGAAGCTGGTGGCCTCCATCCCCGAAGCGCTGGCCATCACCGATTACGTCTGTTCCTCCGTGAACGTAGGCTCCACCCGTGCGGGCATCAACATGGACGCGGTGGCCGCCATGGGCCGCACCATCAAGCAGGCGGCCGAACGCACCGCCGATCGGGGCGGTTTCGGCTGCGCCAAGCTGGTGGTGTTCTGCAACGCGGTGGAGGACAACCCCTTCATGGCGGGCGCGTTCCACGGCGTGGGCGAGCCGGAGTGCGTCATCAACGTGGGCGTGTCCGGTCCCGGCGTGGTGTACCACGCGCTCCAGTCCGTGAAGGGCGCGTCCTTTGACGTGGTGGCCGAGACCATCAAGAAGACCGCCTTCCGGGTGACCCGTATGGGGCAGCTGGTGGCCCAGGAGGCCAGCCGCCGTCTGGGCGTGCCCTTCGGCATCGTGGATCTGTCGCTGGCGCCCACGCCGGCCATCGGGGATTCCGTGGCCCGCATTCTGGAGGAGATGGGCCTTGCCGTGTGCGGCACCCACGGCACCACCGCCGCGCTGGCGCTGCTCAACGACGCGGTGAAAAAGGGCGGCGTCATGGCGTCTTCCCATGTGGGCGGCCTGTCCGGCGCGTTTATCCCCGTCAGCGAGGATGAGGGCATGATCGCCGCCGCAGCTTCCGGCGCGCTGCATTTGGACAAGCTGGAGGCCATGACCTGCGTCTGCTCCGTGGGATTGGACATGATCGCGGTCCCCGGCGATACCTCCGCCGCCACCATCTCCGCCATCATCGCGGACGAGGCCGCCATTGGCATGGTCAACTCCAAGACCACCGCCGTGCGCATCATTCCCGCCCCCGGCAAGGTGGTGGGAGATACCGTGGAGTTCGGCGGGCTGCTGGGCTCCGCCCCGGTCATGCCGGTGCACCCCTTTGGCAGCGACGCCTTCGTGGCCCGCGGCGGCCGTATCCCGGCGCCGATGCAGAGCTTGAAGAACTGACCGCCGCCGGGGCCCCCGCCGCAGGCGGGCCCGCGCTTTGCGCAAGGGCGATCGACCTGGCCCGAGTCTGTAAAACCGGATGGGAATGGCCGCGGCCCGGCCCGCAGGCAGGGACTGAAACAGGAACGCCCAAAGGGCCGCCGGTTCGGCGGCCCTTTGGCATGTTTGACGCCGGCGGCAGGCAGGCCCGGGACGAAGGCCCCGGCCCCGTTTTGAAAGGAGCTTCGGCTATGCCCACATTTCGAACCGCGTGTCCCTATGACTGCCCCGACGGCTGTTCCCTGCTGGCGGAGGTGGAGGACGGGCGCGTCCAAGCCCTCTCCGGCGACCCGGCAAATCCCTATACCAACGCCCGGATCTGCGCCAAAATGGCGCGCCTGCCCCAGGCCATCCACAGCCCGGAGCGCATCCTCACGCCCCTGCGCCGTACCGGGGCCAAGGGGGAGGGCCGCTTCGCTCCGGTCTGCTGGGACGAGGCCGTGGCGGAGATCACCGAACGCTGGCGGGAGATCATCGGGCGCTACGGGGCCGAAGCGATCCTGCCCTACTCCTACGCCGGGACCATGGGGGCGGTGCAGCGCAGCGGCGGGGAGGGATTCTTCCATGCCCTGGGGGCCTCCCGGCTGGAGCGCACGCTGTGCAGCTCCGGAAAGTCCGCAGGGTGGAGCGCCGTTATGGGGGATTCCTGCGATCTGGCCCCATGGGATCTGGTCCACAGCGACCTGATCCTGCTGTGGAGCGCCAACCTGCCTGCCACCCGGATGCATCTGATCCCCTATGTGCGTCAGGCCAAGGCCAAGGGCGCGCGGGTCGTTCTGCTGGATGTGTACGAGACCCCCTCCGCCGCCCTGGCGGACGAGCGGCTGCTGCTGCGCCCGGGCAGCGACGGCGCGCTGGCGCTCTCGCTGCTCCAGGTGCTGGCGCAGGAGGGACGGACCGACGAGGCCTACCTGGCCGGGCATACCACCGGCTGGCCAGAGTTGCGCGCCACACTGGAGCGCTGGACGCCGGAGAAGACGCAGCCCCTCACCGGCCTTGCCCCGGAGACGGTGCGGGCGCTGGCGCGGGCCTATGGCCGGGCGGAGGCGCCCGCCATTGTGCTGGGCAGCGGCTTCTCCCGCGCGGGCAACGGCGGGGAGGCCACCCGGGCCATCGCCGCCCTGCCTGCGGCAGTGGGGGCCTGGTCCAAACGGGGCGGCGGCACCTACGGAGTGTGCTCCGCTCCCAGCCTGGTGGATAAGACCCTGGTCAAGCGGCCCGACCTGGCTCCCGGGACGCTGCGGAGCATCAATATCAACCTGCTGGGCCCCGCTTTGGCGGGAGAGGGACTGGACAAGCCGGTGATGAGCCTGTACGTCTACCATGCAAACCCGGCGGCCGTCACCTCCGACCAGAACGCCGTGCTGCGGGGGCTGGCCCGGGAGGATCTGTTCACCGTGGTCCACGAGCGGTGTCTCACCGATACCGCCCGCTACGCCGATCTGATCCTGCCAGCCCCCTATATGGTGGAGACCGAGGACCTCTACACCCCCTACGGGTACCGGGGCATCCAGTACGTCAAGCCCGTCGCCGCTCCGCCGGGGCAGGTCAAGAGCAACTGGGAGGTCTTCTGCCGGCTGGCCCGGGCCATGGGGCTGGAGGAAGAACTGTTTTCCCGCTCCGCAGGCGCGCTGTGCCGGGCGCTGGTGGAGGGGAGCGGGGCGCTTACCCCGGAGGAGAAGGCGAAGGTGCTGGCGGGGGAGCCGGTGATCTGCGCCGCCCCCTTTCCCCTGCCGGTGGAGACAAAGGACCGGAAGATCCACCTGGCCGACCCGGCCCCCATCACCTGGTATCCGCCTCACGGCGGGCCGGAGCCTCTGCGCCTGGTGTGCGCTCCGGCGGTGCACACCCTCAACTCGTCCTTTCATGAGTGCCGCACCCTGCGGGAGCGGCAAGGTCCCGCGCGGCTGCGGATGAACGCCGCCGACGCCGCCCGGCGGGGACTGGCCCACGGCGACCGGGCGGTCTGCCGCAACGAACTGGGCCGGATGGCCTGCATCGTGGCGCTGGACCGGCCCGTAGTCCCGGGTGCGGTGGTGGCGGAGGGCGTCTACCCCGGGGAGAATACCGTCAACGCCCTGACCCACGCCCGCCTGTCCGACCTGGGAAGGGCTACCACCCTCAACGACAATACCGTGGAGGTCTCGCCCGTGCCGCCGGAGGAGCAAGAATCCCTTTTTCCTCTGGAAAATACGCCTGCGGCGGTGTATGATAAGGGCGTACGCCAGACAGGCGATCCTTTCTTGAAGGAGTGATCCCTATGACGATCCAGATCAATACCTCCAACGCAAGCCCCTTCCTGCCCCAGGACTGGCTGGACAGCCGCCTGGACGCCCTGGCGAAGGCGCGGACCATGCTGGAACAGGGCAACGGTCCCGGCGGGTCTTTTACCGGCTGGGTCCACCTGCCCCGGGATTATGACAGGACGGAATTTGACCGCATCCAGGCTGCCGCGGCCAAGATCCGCGCCGATTCCCAGGCGCTGGTGGTCATCGGTATCGGCGGCTCCTATCTGGGCGCACGCGCTGTGGTGGAGCTGCTCCACTCCCCCAATTACAACCTCATCCGCTCCACCGGCGGCCCCGACCTCTACTTTGCCGGCAACGGGCTGTCCACCGACGGCCTGCTGGAGATCATCGACCTGGTCAAGGACCGGGATTTTTCGCTCAACGTCATCTCCAAATCGGGCACGACCACGGAACCCGCCGTAGCGTTTCGTATTTTAAAAGCCCTTCTGGAGCAAAAATACGGCAAGGAAGAGGCGCGGCGCCGTATCTATGCCACCACCGACGCCCGCAGGGGGGCCCTCAAGGGCCTGGCGGACACGGAGGGCTACGAGGAATTCGTGGTGCCCGACGCGGTGGGCGGCCGCTATTCCGTCCTCACCGCCGTGGGACTGCTGCCCATCGCCTGCGCGGGCATTGACCTTGCCGCGCTGATGGACGGCGCCTGCAGCGCGATGGAGGCCCTCGCCGTCCCAGGCGCGGACAACCCCGCCTGGCAGTACGCCGCGGCCCGCCACGCCCTGTACCAGGCGGGCAAGCGGGTGGAGGTGCTGGCGGGGTATGAGCCCTCGTTCCGCTTTTTTGCCGAGTGGTGGAAGCAGCTCTACGGCGAGAGCGAGGGCAAGGAGCACAAGGGCCTCTTCCCGGCCAGCGTGGAATTTACCGCCGATCTGCACTCCATGGGACAATACATCCAGCAGGGCGAGCGGCTCCTGTTTGAGACGGTGGTGCGTTTTGCACGCAGCCGCGGGCGTATCGCCATTCCCCACGACCCGGAGAATGTGGACGGGCTCAATTTCCTCTCCGGCAAGGACCTGGAGTTTGTCAGCCGGCAGGCCATGCGGGGCGTGACCCTGGCCCACGTGGACGGCGGCGTGCCCAACCTGGCGCTGACCGTGCCCGGCCGGGACGCCCGCAGCGTGGGCGCGCTGATCTATTTCTTCGAGTATGCATGCGGCCTGTCCGGCTACCTGCTGGGCGTCAACCCCTTCGACCAGCCAGGCGTGGAGGCCTACAAGAACAATATGTACGCCCTGCTGGGCAAGCCGGGATACGAAGCGCGCCGCGCCGAGCTGGAGGCCCGCCTGTAGGCCTCCACACCAAGGGGGCGCCCTGGGGGCAAACCCTTGCCGGCGGGCGGATTCACTCCGCCCGCCGGATCAAAGCGCCGGGGTCCCCAAGGAACCCGGATTCGGTGGCCCCCCTGCAAAGAAAGGCGGTACGCCCTGCCGGACAAGCCGGGTACACGGCGGGGCCGAATGGTTCGATTTGGTTCATGAATTTTTAGTGAACTTCTGCAAAGCGGTTGCAATCCCCCGGTAAAAATGGTAACATGGAGCCACAAGGCCGGAGAGGAGCTCCGGCGGACTATGAAGGAGTGATAACTATGGTGAGAGTGATCATGGGCATCAAGGGCACCGGCAAGACCAAGCAGATGATCGAGCTCATTAATTCCGCTGTCCACAGCGAAAACGGCAATGTGGTCTGCATCGAACGCGGGCCCAAGCTGACTTATGATATCCATTACAAGATCCGCCTGGTGGAAGCCAGCCATTATGATATGAGCAACTTCGATTTCCTGAAGGGCTTCATCAGCGGCCTGTACGCCGGCAACTACGACATCACCCATGTCTTTATCGACAGCCTGACCAAGATCGTCTCCTCCGACGCATCCGACCATGCGGTAGAGGAGTTCCTGGATTGGCTGAACAGCTTCTCCGAAAAGAACAACATCAAGTTCACCGTCACCATCAGCGCAGACGCCTCTCTGGCCACCGAGGGCGTGAAAAAGTATTTCTGATCAGCCGGACCGAAACGGGCCCCGCCAGTTGGCGGGGCCCATTCCTGTTTGGCTTTTCTTTATATTCTAATATAATGAGATACCTAGATTTTTGCATTCTTCGGGTGCCCGTACTACTTCAAAACCTGCTTTTATGAGAGCATCCCGTAGCATTAGGACCTCCTCGTCTGAAAAAGCTGTGCGGGGCAACCTGGCGTAATAGTTGGGGAAAATTCCGAGCAGCCAGGCAGTAATCTTATAGCGGTAGGGGAAGCGTCCGTAAGTCTTGATCGTGGTGCCAAATACCCCGCGGACAGCGTCGGTGGCAGGCTCAAGGCGCTTTTGAATGGCAAATGCCTCGTTAAGATCGCCCCGCTTTACTGCATTGACGATAGCAACATCATATTCCACACGCCAGCAGCCCCCGCCGTTAAACGTACCTTCCGCACCGTTGACAAGGCTCTCGGCCAAATCATGGTCACCTGCGCGCAAGGTGCACACGTGTCGGCCTGTTTGTGCCTCCACCTCACGCATATTGGCCACCAGTTCTTTTATTAAGCCGTTGTTTTGACGGCTTTCATATTTCCAGGCGCAAATATTGGGACAGGCAAGCGCAATCTCTTTCAGTACAGCGGGAGGGGTACCTACCATTAGTGCCATAATGGGAAGATCGAAGGCCTTATCGAACGTTTTATAGAGGTTGATAAAATCCTCCATATTATTTTGATCCGGCACAGGGTGAAGATACAGCACATCCGCGCCCGCTTCAATGACCTTTTCTGCTTCTTTGACCATGTCCCAAGTCCACTGCTGATTTCTGGGTTCAATTTTTCCGGTCACCGGAATGCGCCCTTTGGATTCCTCCTTGGCAATTTCAATCAAACGGCAGGTTTCTTCTAAGGAAAGGCCCTCTACCTCATTCGGATCAAGGCCTGCGATACCGGAGTCAATCATATGTCGAATCATACTGCGATATGTGTCTTCATCGATTTCACGGCAGGTATTGTCTGTCCAGGGTACGATGGTAGCGGGATAAACGCCAGACCAATCCAGCCCCATCGGACCTTTTCCACTGGGTTTGTTCCATTTGTTCCGGTTATTCATGATAAACACTCCTTCTTTTTGATAGATGCCGCTTGTTCCGTTAGATCAGACCAGGGAACAGCGTCATAACAATGGCCGCCACAAAGGCGCTGACAAGGGTTGCTACAACAGAGTTCAAAAACATTAACGGATAGGATTCCTTGACGGTACATCCGGGAAGTGCAATCGCCGTCAGGACACCTGCGTTGGTTGGCAGGGAGTCAAAGGTAGTTCCTGCCATGGTCACGAGCCGATGAAACGCCTGTGCGGGAACGCCCGCCGCCAGGAAAGAGGGGGCCAGCATGTTGACCGCCGCGGAGACGCCGCCCACCGGATTGCCCATGATCCCAACCACAATGGAGGCAGCAACCACTACGAAAATCAACAGCATCCCGCTATCGACAGAGGTTAATGCCTGTACGATTGCACCAAAAGCGTCCGTGGCGCTTACAACGGCGCCGAACCCCACAAGAGAACCGGTAATCAGGGCGATCCGTGCTGTCTGAGGGACGGCACCGTTGAATGCTGCAATGACCGCACGGCCATAACGGTTTTCCTTGTTTTGGGCCTTGAGTGCGGGGGCAAACAGGATCAGAGCGAGTACCAATCCAATGAGCATAGCGAGAATGATATTTAGCTTAAATACATTGAACACCACAAAAATTGCAATTAATGGGATAAGGGCCACAAAGAAATTGGGAACCCGTTTTGTCTCATCGGCAACGGGGTCCGTATCAATCCCGCAGAATTGCTCGCCCCGTACCTTTGCACGCTTCAAAACCCAAACGGTGAACAGAATGGCGAGGATGCCGCCGACGGCACTGCCAATTAATCCGGGGACGAGGGCTGCTGTGGGCGTTGTCCCCAGCGCCAGGGGGATTACGTTGATAATCTGAGGACTGCCCGGGAGTGACGACATCATGCTTCCGATATAAATACAGCCTGGGATATAGCGGCGGGGCAGATTGACCTCTTTAAAAAAACCGATTACCAACGGGACCCGTGCGATGATAGAGGCCATAGCGTCAATTCCACCCAGATAGAAAACGGTCGTGATTGCAAAGGATGACAACACCGCAACCCAAATTCCGCGCGTACCGTGTACGCCGCCCTTGGCGAACGTTCTGATGATGGTTTTGGCGATGACCTGGGATGCGCCGGATTCACTGTAAAGTGCCGCAAACATACACCCAACCAGGAAAATGGGGGTATACGTCTTGATAAATCCGGCGGCTCCAGACATAAAGGTTTCTGTATAGGTCTCCAGAGAGAGGGCGCGATTGCAGATCGCTACCACCATGGCAGCAATTACGGACAGCCATACGACATCCAGTTTTTGAAATGTAAAATACATTAGGATCGCAATCCCCAACAGGATTCCCACGATGCCGAGAATGTTCATAACTCCTCCTTGCATGTTTTCGTATAGACCAGTTCCTTTGTTTGCACGCTTGGAAATATTGATCATAAGCACTGCAGTTGCTTGGGACTCATTTTAGCATTTATAAACAAATAAGTGAAAGTCGAATCACGACTTTCGCTTATTCCGAAGTGGTGTGACCATTTGTTATAATAATTTTATATAATTATTTTTATCAATGCGCGCAGGAGGAGAACCGATATGCAGTTTTATAACATCCACTGTTTTATCGTCCTGGCGGAGGAACTGAACTTTACCAAGGCAGCTGAAATTATGAACATGACGCAATCCGCATTCAGCAAGACCATATCTGCGCTGGAAGACGAAATCGGTTGCAGGCTGTTCTATCGTGACCGAAGGCATGTAAGGCTCACGGATGCGGGGGCCGCTTTCCTGACCCACGCCGAGAATATAATGCAAGAGTTCAATAACGGTGTTACATATGCCCGTCACGCAGAGCAGGGAATGCAGGGGCTGGTCCGCATCGCGTTTTTGAGCTGCTCTATGCAGACCATCCTGCCGACATTAATTTCGGCGTTCCGCGAGCGCTATCCGGACATTGAAATTGAGCTGTATGACGGAACACAGCACCAAGTCATCGAATATTTGAACTCTGATCGTGTGGATATTGCCATGTTTGCCGATTTGGGCTTGAATAGTCTGGAAAACTGCAGCTTTAAAACCCTGTACCGGGATGAATACTGCATTGTGGTCAATCAGGATCATCCGCTGGCTGATCGGGAATTCGTGGACTTTTCCATGTTTCAGTCTGATACATTCCTGTCCATTGGACGCAACAGTATTTATAGCCACCTTACGATCTCCGATATTAATGTAATCGTCAAGGCCTGCGCCGCCTATGGTTTTATTCCTAAAATTGTGCATGGCGTCAATTCCCTGACCAATCTTCCGCTTATGGTGGAATGTGGAATGGGGATCGCTGTACTGTCCGAACATATGAAGCTTTACGCATCAGATCATGTACGGTTTTTACGGCTTTCGGATCATAAATTGTTTTTTTCGGGAATTGCCGCTTGGCGCAAGGGTAATCTCAACCCCTGCCTGCAAAAATTTATTGACTTAATCTATGAGATGTATCCAAACCAAGCCTTGTTCGAACCGTGATAAGGTAAAATAAGTTGCGCAAATATAAAAGAGGATAAAAAGAGACATGGTTTGCAGAACTCTGGTAGAATGAAGTTGCGACACACCATTCTGAAAGGAGTCTGTAAACCATGTCCGAGAAAATTGTACAACTGAAC
>NZ_JALFGV010000039.1:0-29066 GCF_022777125.1 Lawsonibacter sp. | reverse complement strand
AGTAATCCGGGGGCACGTCATAGAAGATCTCGCTGGCGTCCACCACCCGGTAGGAGCCGGGGAGCGAGGCGATGTAGGCAAACTCACTGTCGGTCAGGCTGCTCCAGATAAGGACCTGCTCCGTACCGTCGGCGCCGGTGACCACGATCACGCAGCCGGTCAGGTCCCGGAAGGAACCGTCATTGCGGACGATCCTCCTGACAATGTCGTCTCCCTCCTGCAGTGTGCCCGCCGGGATGCGCACGTACAGCCCCTCATCCCGGAGGAGGATGTCATAGTTCTTGTTATCCTCCACCAGCTGCTTTTTCACCGAATCGGACAGCTTGGTTACACCCTCCGGGAAGGTCACGGTAACGGTCTTCTCCGTCTCGTCATAGGTCAGGTCGTCCCGCTTCACCTGTCCGGCGGAGGAGGCGCCGCTTCCGCCGTCGGGGATGTAAGCCTCCACGCTGACAAAGCCGGTGGCCGCGTTCTCCCACAGGGTCGGGTCGGCCTCATACGCCGCGTCGGCCAGCGCGTTCAACCGGTCCCGCTCGCTCTCGTAGGCCGCTGTGGCGGCGGCCAGCGCGTCCTCCGCAGCATTCTTCGCAGCCGCGGCGGATGCGGTGTGTACGCCGGTGAAATAGTCGCTCACCGCCCTGTCATAGGCCGCCTTTTTCGCATTCCTTTCGGCCTCTGCCGCGTTCAGCCATGCCTCCAATGCAGCCAGCACGGCCGTGTCGTTTCCGATCCGTTCTTTGTACGCCGCCTCGGTCTCCGGATTTCCCGCCTCAGTCTGCCAGACCTGCAGGGCGCTGGCAGCTTCGGCTACCGATTCGGCCGCCTTGCTCCGGATCGCTGCTGCGGACTGTCCGGCCTGCGCCGTATCCACCCGGGCCTTGGCGTCCGTCATCGCGTCGTACAGCGTGCCCAGGTCCTGCAGTTCGTTCACCGTCACGCCCGCCATCAGGCGCACACCCAGCTGATAGTCACCCGCAGCCAGTGCGTCCAGGGTAGTCCGGTTCAGCGCGGCAAGGGGCATGCGGATGCTCTGCCAGCCGGTGAGGGCCGCTACATCCGTCAGGTCCTTCTGACTGCCGGTCTTGGGGATCAGTGCAAACTGGTACAGGCCAGCGCCGTCCCGTCCGCCGGAGGCGGTGACGTAGATCGCGCCGTTGCTCTGGCCGTAGGCGGCCCGTTTGACGGCTGCGGTATAGCGGATATAGGCGTTTCCGATGGTCACATCACTGTGCAGGATGTTGGAAGGGTCGTTCTTGTCCCGCAGATAGAGCACATACGCCCCGGGCTTGAGCCCTGTGAGCCGCTCCGTATCCGCCCTCCACTGGGCCTCCTCCGGCGGCGCGCCGTCCTTGGGGGCCTCTGCGCCGGTCAGAAGGACGAACTCATACGCGCCCTGATAACGGCCGGTCTCGGTCTTGGACCGGTCGGCATCATAGCGCCCGCCGGTGATCCTGGCGGCGTCCAGGGCATATTCGCCGTTGTCTGCCGCCTGGTTCCAGGGCTCCCGGATGATCTGCGCGCCCTCGCTGAGGGTAATGGGTACGGTCTTAGTAACGGTCAGGGACTTGGTGGCCACGTTCCCGGCGCCGTCCTCCGCCTCCAGCACATACTCGCCGGCAAAGGCCGCCTGGAAGGAACCCTTCAGCATGGTCTGATCCCTCCGGATGGTCTGGCTCTGTCCGTTGATGCGGATGTCCGTCAGCGGGGACGCGCTGTTCGCTCCCTTGGAGGACGACCAGCTCAGCTTGAGCGGGTCTGCCTCTTCCGCCTCCAGGGTCACGGTGGGGATATCGGAGTCCATCTGCTCCATCAGCACGAAGCGGGTGGCCCAAGTGCCGTCCCGGGCGGTGACGGTGGCCTGATAGATTCCATTGCGCTCTGTCTGGAAGAGGCTCTCTTGATCCGCAAGGGCCGTCAGCTCCTGCAGCTCCCAGCCGGAAGCGCCTTCCTCTGTCTTCACCTCATGGAACTTCACCCCGGCGGAGGCGATGGGCGTCTCCGCATCGTGGGGCGTGCCGGTCACTTCCAGCGCGGCCTTCTGGAGGTTTTTCACATACTGCCCGGCCGGCAGGCCGCTGTAGGTCTCGCCGCCGTCGGTGCTGATCTTCCACGCGGTGGTGAGCAAGGGCGCGTACGCGTTGGTGTTGCTGGAAACAGGATGTGCAAACCAGTCCACCGCGACGCTGCGGGCGGTGGTATTGCCCGCCTGATCCCGCGCCTGCACCACCAGGGTCTGGTTCTGCGTCACGGCTGCGTCAAACTGCCAGAAGCCCGCGCTGTTCTGTTTCAGCGCCGCCGGAACCGTGCCGTTCAGCGTCAGGGAGCTCAGCCCGGTGTCATCCAGCACATAGCAGGTAAGCGCCACGCTCCCGCTGCCGCTCTGGATGGACGCGGTGTCCGGGAAGCTGCGGCTCCAGTAGATCTGGGGCGCGTTGCCGTCGTCCGCCGGAGTGGGGACTGCGTTGCCGTAATAATACTCCACCAGCTTGTCGAACTGCACCGCCTCCGCGGTACGCTCCGGTACGGTGATGGTGACGGTATGGGTGTAGCCGGTCACATTGTCTCCGAAGGAGATGGATGCATAACCGGCTTTTCCGCCCTCAGCGGCGACGGTCTGTGCCGCAAAGCCGGGGAATGTGCTCTCCACCTGTACGGTGCCCTTAACGTACAGGTCGATGGCGGAGGCCACGGTGCGGAAGGTAAGCCTGGAGCCGCCCTCGGCATAGGACAGGTCGCCCCGGGAGGGCGCGGTGTTGTCGGCGCCCCACGCGGGAACGTCATGTTTGCTGAAGGACCAGGTCTGTCCGTCCGGACCGGCGTTCTCGTCATAGATGCCGCCGTTCTTGTTGATAAAGGTAAAGAAGTTGTTGTCCTTATAGATGTTGATGCCCGTCTCCTGGCCGCTCACGGTGTACGCGATAGCCTGGGTGGTATTGGTCTGGGCATCGTACAGATTGATGACGCCGGCGCCCCGGGAGGAGGGCACGATGACCACGGTCCTGTCCGCGGCGTTATAGTAGAGGATCCCGAGGTGGTTCTGCTCTCCGGTCACGCTGGGCGGCGCCTCGGTGGCGGTGATGACCGGCGCGGCGCCCGTGGTGGACAAGGCCGTAACGGGCAGGCGCAGGGTATTGCCCATGGCCAGCGAGAGCTGGTCGGGCGCGGACAGATAGGTGGTATGCTCAAAGCTCTTGGTCTGCACGTTGTTCAGGGTATCGTACTCGTCATGCTCCGCCACGCGCACGCCCTGTGTCCAGGTCTCCAGACGGTCCGCGTCACGGAAGACCTCCACCTTCAGGTTCAGGCTGCCGGTCTGAGCCCCCTGGTAGCAGGAGGGCGGCACCAGCAGCGTTCCGGTGACGGTACGGCCGTAGCCGGAACGGATATCGCCCCCATCCGAAGCGTTGTACAGGTAGAGGATACCGTTCTTTTTCTCCGTGTCGGTGCTGGCGTCGAGAAGCGTGAGCCGCTCTTCCTGAGAGACGCGCAGCTCTGCCGCGGTGATGTCCAGCACGCCGTAGGCGGCCGCGCCGGTAGCGGCGTCGACGCCGTTCTCATACTGGAACTGGACATACACATCCTCCGCCGTCACGCTGCCCCGGTTGCCCACCTGGAAGTCCACCTCCAGGATGGTGTTTCCGTTTTCATCCACGCCCTTACGGGTCAGGTTGAAGCGCTCAAAGCCCAGCTCCGGCTTCTCCTCCACCACCAGGGTCCCGGTGGGGTTCCCATCCGCGTCGGTATCCAGCGTGGTGGCCTGAAAGGCGCTTTCGGCATACGTCGCATCCTCGCTGACGGTGAGATAGAATACGCTTCCGGCCTGGAGATCCCGGTCCAGCTCCACCGTTCCGTTCAGCGTCACGGTCTCGCCGGGCCGGATGTTCTCCGCTACCGTCCAGCTCCCCAGTTCCACCGCCCCGGTGCCGCCCGCGGGCTGGACCATGAGCTTCACCGTGATTTTGTTCGCCTGGCTGCCGCGGATCGCCGCGTCGCCGGTGTTGGTAAAGGAAAGGGTGGGGTATAGCTTGCTGCCCGCGGTGAACTGGTAGAAGGGGAAGCTCAGATGGTCCCCGCCGATCCCCTGCCCGCCGATGCCGTAGCTCAGCGCATAGATGCCCACGCTGGCGTCCGCCCCGCTTTTGGGCATGAGGATGGTCTCGCCGCCGGACTGCCGCTCCTCCAGAGGCAGCATGCTGCCCTGGGCCAGCACCAGCAGGGTATCCTTGCACTCGCCTTCGCTCGTCACCTGTACGCCCACAGCGGCCTGGAGGTTGGCGAAGGTGAACTGGGCGGGATCGTCCTTGGGCGCATACGCGTTCTCATACCCCTCCAGCTTGCCCAGGTAGGCCGCCTGGGTCTCCTCCGCCGTCCAGTTATTGGCGATGCTGTCCTCATAGATCTGCATGCCCCGCATGGCCAGCATGGTGCCCGCGCTCCATGTGCCGGTCTCGGGGTCAAAGCGGCTGAGGTAGACCGCGTTGTTTACCGTGCCCGACACGGGGGATACGTAGACGGCGGCGATGCCGCCCGCGCTGTCCGCCCCGATGGTGACGGCGGTGCGCCCGCTGGAGGCCTGGCTCCTGGTCGTCCCGTCAGCCTGCACGAAGTCCTCCGCCTTGAAGAAGGGGTAGAGGGTGCCGGTTCCGCTGGTCAGGATGCTGTCCAGACTATCCGCCTTGATGATATAAGCGGCCCCGTTCATCTCGAAGAGCAGGAAATCTTCCGGGTCAATTCCGTCCGAAAGCAGGCTCAGCGTCTCGGGGTCCTGCAGCTTGCCGCCGATCTTGCCGTTGAGGAACTGGAGGTTTGCAAAGTAGGGGTTCTCATACGCGCCGGCCAGCGCGCCGTTCCGGTAGAAGCCGTCCCTGCTGTCGGTCTGGTCGTAGTCCACAATGGTGCGCAGCAGCCGGGCTTCGCCCCAATCCCACGTATCCCCCGTCTTGGTCAGCGCCCGCAGATACAGGCGGCGGATATGGGCCAGGTCGCTGTCCTGCGCGCTATCCAGGCCGGTGGTATAGGCCGCGTAGTAGGTATTCGCATCCTTTTTCAGCACGTCGATGTTTTCAATGACTTCGCCGCCGGCACCGTCCGCGTCCTTGGCCAGCGCGGCGCCCACATCCACTCCGTCGATACTGGCATGGAGCTCACTGTACTTGCCGTTGATCTGCCATTGGGCCAGCGCGGTCTGAAGACCGTACGCCACCATGGCCTGCCGCGCCTCCGGATCCGTTACGCCGCTGTACATCCGGTTCAGATGCGCCTGATAGCCGGCGGTCTTCTGCGCGATCTCATCCTCCGTGTAGTGATGGGCCCTGGCGTAGAACACCGCGTCTCCAGCGCCGTCCGGCAGGGAAACGCCGGCCCGGTGTTCCGTACCGGTACCGGAAAGGGTCTTATGTCCGGTAAAGCCCTGCTCCGTCTGCGTGGTGTCGAAGGCGGCCGTCCGGATCACGGTATTGGTCTGTGCCGCGGTGAACGCAAGGGCCCGGGCGTCCGTCTGTGCCTGTTGGCTTCCGGCAAAATAGTCATACCAGGCCTTGTATTGGTCGTATTCCGCCTGCTCGCTTTGCCACGCCTCATAAGCAGCCTGTTTGGCCGGGTATTCTGCGCTGGCCTTCGCGTAGTCCTCCCACGCTTTCCGGTTGGCCTCATACGCCGTCAGCGCCGCCTGGTAGGCGCGCTCCGCGGCAGGCAGATCCTCATAGCCCGGCGCAAGATAATGGGCGGGCGTTTCCTCGTCCGGGCAGGCCGTATAGCCCGCGTGCGTTTCAGGATCGTAGGCCGCTGCCGTTACATAATAGCTGGATGGCTGCGGCTGGGCCAGCGTCTGCGCGGGCGGCTGGGGCTGCTCCGGCGCCGGCACGTCGGCGGGGTCGTTTTCAGCGGCGGCCTTGCCGGCAAAGGAGGTGTAATTATACTTGTTCATATCCGCCGGGCAGGCGCTGGCAGGTACCGTTACGCTGCCGCCCGCGGCCCAGTCCGCCGCCTGATAGCTGACCCAGGCGGCGTGGATGGCGCTCCCCTCCGTCCATGCGGAGAAGCCCAGATCGCCCGCTTTGTCATTGTCCAGCTCGATGTAGGGGGTGTCCGACGTCTCATCCAGCGGATTGACCAGGGCATATTTTTCGTTCAAATTCGTTGTAGTTGCCTTGATCTTGGAGAGCACCAGCATCATGTTGTCCATCTCGCCGGCCGTTTCACGGCTGACGGTATAGACCAGATAGTTGGCGCCGTCCACACTGACCACTTTGTAATCATAGCCGGTGATGAGTCCGTCCACCAGCTTGAAGGCGTCGCCGGAGGAGCCGTAGCCGGACAGCTCGAAGGGGGCGTCCTGGTCGCTGGGCTGGTAGGCAAAAAGGGACACGTCCCCCGTATCCGGGGTATAGATCCGCTGGGTATCCGCCGTACTGCCCAGCAGGCCGATGGAGATGGGCGAGGAATAGACGTCTCCATTGCTGTCTTCCACACTGAGGGTACCCATCCGATCGCCAAAGGCGCCCCAGCCGGTAGACCAGCCCTCGCCATCCTCATAGGACACCGCGTAGCGGATCAGATCCATTTCATAGCTGAGCACGGTGAACACCGCCCGCACCGCCAGGCCGATGCCCAGCTCGAAGGATTTCACCTTGGCGGCGTTGTAGTGATAGCCGGTATAGACGCCGTCTTTATAGTCCCGCTCGTATTCGCCGAACAGGAAGGTGGCGCCCACGTTGAACTTGAGGAAGATCTCCAGCTTGAAGCACACGATGCCCAGGCCTGCGCCCGCCTCCATCATGAAGGAGGGGGAAAGCTCCAGCCCGTTCCAGTAGGTGTTGTTTTCGGAATAATCCACCTTGGCCACGCGGGTGATGCTGGTCTCCTCGTCCACGGCCCGCAGCGTGACGGTCTTGCTCTCGCTCAGCTTCGCCCCGTCCTGCTTGGCCATGATGATCAGCACGGGAGCGCTGCCGTCGGATTCGATGATGCCTTTGCGGTCTTCATCCCCATAATCCAGGTAGAGCCGTCCGGAGAAGGTGATGTGGAAGGCCTTGATATCGGTCGTAAAGGCTACGGTCTGATCCTTTTCCAGCGTCTCCGCGTAGGTGTACGCGCTCCGATCCTCCGGATCGGCCAGCGTCACCTTGTCGCTCATCTCGTGGACCTCCCGGTCCACGGTCAGGCCGGTGGTCAGCTCGATGCCGCCGCCGAAGGTGAGGAAGATGTACACGATGGGGAAGAAGGACAGGCGGTATTGGAGGGTAAATTCCAGTTCCGCCGACACCGCCACCGTGAACTGGTTGAACTGATACGCGTTGCTCACCGGGTCGTATTTGAACAGAAACGCCAGCGCTACGGAGAAGCCCACGGAAAAGCCCTTGGAGGTAAACTCGGGGTCGGCCTTCTTGCCGTTCTGGTCTGCTACGGGATGAGAGGCCAGCCAGGAGTCGTCCAGTTCGCCCGCCCCGCTGTTGCCTCTGATAAAGTTCCACAGTTTGGCCATGTCCTCCCCGTTGGCCGCGTTGGCCTTGCCCGGCCCGAACCAGTTGCTCTCCTTCTCGGGCGGGTTGCCGGGGGTGGGCGTCGGCGTGGGCGGGTTGACGGGGCTGGGGCTGGGCGTCGGATTGTTGCCGCCGTCGCCGGTCCCGCCGGTGCCCGCGTCGCCGTTGGAGTTATAGCCGCCCAGCGGGATCCCGATGGAGAAGCCGACCTCATAACCGTCCACGGTGACCGTCACATAGTCGGTTGCGCCGACCTCAAAGGCGGGCAGCTGAGTGCCCACGTCCATCTCGAACATGCCGCCGTCGCCGCCGTCCATCAGGGACATCGTGCCGGCGGTGCTTTTGCTGGCCGTGTCTACGCCCGCATCCGGGGCAACGGTCCCGTTCATGACCTTGAGGTAGTCGGAATTCTCGTACAGGCCGCCGCCATAGCGGTTGGTGCTCTCGGGCTCGGGCGCCGGGGCGCAGGCGGTGTCGGCGTCCAGCACCTGGATGTTCCCGCTGCCGTCCGCCTGATAGACCCGGCCGTTTGCCGCGGCGATCTCATCGGTGGTCTTATTCTGTACCTGTACGCTGAGGGCATACGTGTCGTTATAGACATAGGAGCCCAGGTAGCCGTTGATCTGGGCCAGTGCCTCCGCCTCGTCCGCATAGCTCCAGCCCCGCGCACTGCCGTCCGCCACGGTCCCGGCCAGGGGGATATTGCTGCCCGCCAAGCTGTGGGGGATGGTGATGGGGGAGGGATATGCAAAAGGATAGAGCAGGCTGCCCTTGAACTGGGGCTCCCAGGTAACGGTATCCCCCACGATGCGCAGGGGGTGGAAATCGCCGCCCAGGGGGAGGTCGATGACGCCGGTCCTGCCGGCCTCCCCGCCGTACATGGCGTGGTTATCCGCGGAGCGGGTATAGTCGCCTTCGCTGGGCGCGAAGCTCGCCACGTCCTCCACGGAATAGGCGCGGGTCAGGCCGCTGACGATGTAGCGGTAGCTTTTCTGCTCTTCCGTCATGCGCCCCAGCGCGGCGGAGCCGGTCACGTCGGTGACGAAGCTGGGCAGCACTTGGGCCCGTTCGTCCTCGCCGCCCTCCGGCACCTGGAGGTTCCGGGGCGTCATGGTGTAGAAGGCTTTCAGGAAGTGCTGGGCATACCCCGCGATCGCCCCGTCGCTGTCAAAGCAGGGCTGGGGCGCAAAGATGCTCTCGTCGTAGTCCACCCCATCCTCCAGGAACATTACCAGCTGATCGCTGACGCCGTCCACCGGCGTCAGCACGAAGGTTCCGGTGGCCTCGTTGTACCAGCCGTCGATCCGGCCGTTGCGGTTGGCGTCCAGATACAGCGCCGTGCGGTCGATGGCGGTGGTCATGACGCTGTCCACCTTGGCGTAATCGCCCTGATAGTAGCGGAACGTCAGGTTGGCGGAGGCCAGGTCCGCCTGCCTGAGCCAGATCTTGGCATTGCCGTCATAGACCACGCCGCCGAAGAGGATCTTATCCGTGGCGGGCAGATTGAAGCAGATCCACTGGAGGTTTTCCAGCGTATTGGACTTGAGGAGGGTGGAGTTCTCCGCCGCCTCCCGGGTCAAAAGCGCGTCCCCCGCCTTCACCTCCGTGATCGTGTCAAACCGGTCCGACTGGCGCTCGGATATGGGCGTACAGCCATAGGAAATATGGCTGTCCCGGTAGAAATTTTCAATGGTCTCGCCGATCTTGCTGTTGTCGATGTTTGCCTGGACGTTGCCCTGCTCGTCCAGACTGCGGGGCACGGAGGGAGCCACGTCCACCTGGATGGACTGCTTGCGGGTCATGACCAGGCAGAGGGTATAATCGGCCGCAAAATCCGCGGCGGTCATGCCGTCCCACACCAGAGTCATGGTATAGGCCGTCACCCGGTCGCCCGAGGTGACCGGGGCCGCCTTGACCTGCCGGAGGACCGCGCCCTTCGCATCCATCAGGAACAGCGCGTAGGAGAGGCTGCCGTCCTGCGCCGCAGGGAAATAGGCGGCGGAGTTGGGTACGTTCACCTGGATGGTGGTCCCCACATAGGGCCTGCCGCTGCTGGCGCCGCCGTCTGTGATGGTGATGGTGGGCTTGATGCCCTCATAGGCCCCGGCGGCCTCGCTGAGCACCGTGGCTCCGTTCGCGGAATCGGAATCGTTGGCGGTGTAGATGCGCAGCGAGAAGCGGCCCGTCAGCAGGCGGCGGGTCAGGGTGAGCCCATCGGTAGACGCCCTGCCGTAATCGCCGGCCAGATTCTGGCCGTTGACGCCGTACTGCCCGAACTGGAGGTATTTGGCGTCTCCGCCGTCTGCGTCTGTCGCAAACGCGTAGGACGCGTATTTCCAGGGCGTCCAGTACAGCGTCCCGCCGCCCCAAAGGCTGTTTCCGCCCTCCAGATGGGCGTCGGAACCGGTCTCGTAGCGCTTTCCGGCGGAACCGGCGATCCGGAAATAGGGATTGGAGCAGGTGGGGTTGCCATAGTCCTCATGCATTCCGGCGGTAAAATTCACCCGGCCGCTGAGATTGGTAAACATTTCGTTGAGATAGGCGTTGGTATACATGTTGTGGGGGCCGTGATCCCGGCCGTACATTTTCTTTTCCAGATAGCCCGTGTCGTACGAGCCGCTCCAGCTTCCGCCACGGAACGAGAGCCGGTCGGCATAATCGTAGGTAAACAGGGAAACGTCCCCCGAGGCGGCGCTGCCGGAGACAATCTCCACGGCGCCCACGCTCTTCTCCTGCTGTTCGCCGGTCAGGTCCGGCCCGGCGGCGGGCGCGGCGATGGTGCCGCTCTCCGATACGCCGCCGCTGACGTCCACCACGCCCGCGTCGTAGAGCACGGTGGCCAGATTCTCCCCGGTGCCGGCGGCCGTATTGTACAGCGACACAACGGCGGTATCCGCCCCCAGGGTATACAGATCCGCCCGGTCTCCCCCGCCCTTCAGATTGGACAGCTCCAGCTGAAAGTCCGCGGTATCCTCCCGGGATACGATCTTATCGTCGATCAGTTCCACCCGGATGGTCAGCTCGTCCACCCCGGCATAGAACGCCAGCGTACCGCTCCCTTCGACGTAGTCCGTCCCCGCCTTGGCGGTGCCGTCGGCAGTGGCCCAGTCCACGCTCAGCACGTTCTGGGTGCCGCCGGTGCGGCGGACGGTGACCTCGGCAACGCCCGCGGACTTGTCCGCCCGCAGCTGGGTGAGCGCAAAGCCGACTTCCGCGGCCTCGGGCGTCTCGTCGTCCACCGCATGGAGGATCAGGGTGCTGGCCGCGTCCAGAATGGCCCCGCCCTCACAGCCGGCCAGGCGGAGGGTGGCAAACTCGTCGGCCTCCGCCTCGTCGTCCTGCTCGATGGTCACGCGGAGCTCCTTGACCCACTCGTCCTCCGCGAAGGTGACCGCGAAGGCATAGCCGCTGTAGGGATCCGCCTCGTCCATGGCCAGAGGCAGGTAGGAAGGTTCGCTCCACAGGGGCACATCCTCCGGCCTTTCTTCCAGGGTCTCCTGCGCCGGACGGACGTATTCCCGCCCCAGCAGAGAGTCGGAGCAGTAAGTCACGCCGCCCAGCGTATAGACGCAGCGGAAATCATACCCGTCCAGATCCGCCTCGGCTACCGTCAGTGAGGCCTCCGTGGCCTTGCCGATGGTCTTCCAGTCTCCGCCGCTGAGGATATACCACTGCCAGCGTTCGGCGCGCCCCTCCGAGAGCGTCAGTACCACGTCCCCGTTTTCGTCCGCCCGGCTCTGACGCACGGACACGGTCCCTTCCGGCTCCAGCGGGTCCGGAGCTTTGCCCACCGGCTGGTACCAGGCCGCGCTCTGGGTCTCCTCCACCCGGATGGTCACGTCTCCGCTGCTCAGCGCGTTGGCGTAGTTGGGCGATTGGTCCTCGTTGGCATAGACCACCGGCTCATATCTTACCAGCACCGTGGCCCGGCCGGTCGTACCGCCCAGGCGGTAGAGGGTGATGGTGCCCTCGCCGCCCTCGGACAGGGTCAATTCGGCCGCGTCCAGGGCAAAGGCGCCGTAGGGATAGACCTCATCCCAGTCGTCCTCCGGCTCCAGCGCGCCGTTGGCCGTCTGGATGACCGGCTTGCTCCCGGCCGGCGTGTAGTAGGCCATCGCCTGGGCGGGCAGCAGGCCCAACAGCAGGCAGGCCGCCAGCACCAGGCTGATGATGCGCTTCCAGTTCACTTTCATGGGTGCAGATACCTCCTCCTCAGTTTAAGCGTCCTCTTCATGTCCAGTTGAAATTCTGGAGCTGAGCCAGCGTCCGGGCGTTTGCAAACGCCCTCCATTCGTGCTTCCCCAGGGGTCGAAACTGCGTCTAATCCACAGACGCCACGTTATAGTAAAGATAAGCGTCCCGATAGGTGTAGCCGTTTTCCCAATAGCGGAATTCCCGCGGCTGCTCCCGGCGCACCTCCAGGCCGCCCGCCGCCACCAGCCGCGTTTTCCCGTCGCTCATCCGGTGCAGGTAGAGCCGGGCGCCGGTTTGGATCAGGCCCTCCCAGGCCGTCTGCCCGCTCTCCCGGCGGCAGCGTTCCAAACAGCCGGACAAGACCGGGCCGGAGAGCGCCTCCGGCGGCGCTTCCCATACGGACAGGATCTTCAACCCCGCGTGCCGGGGGTAGAGCTGGGTATACTGTACGTCCCAGAAGGTGACGGTGGGATATACGCCGGCGCGGCTTTTCAGGCGCATGCACAGGATCTCCTCCACGCAAAGGTCTTCCACCAGCGCCTGGATCCGGCCGCTGTAGCGGTATTCACCCATCCGCCTCACTTCCCCCGGTATAGCGGGGCGGCGGGATCATCGCCAGGTCCATGACCTCTGACGCCGTGATCTCCAGCGCCTTGCCGAACCGCAGCTTCTGCCCGTCGGTGGTCACGGACCGGAAGACCTCCGGCTCCGCCAGGGGGCAAAAGCGGATCGTACCCAAGCGCCCCGCCATGTCCAGCTCCAGGATACTGCCGCTGCCCAGCTCCAAGCGCAGCCGGTATCCCTCCAGCGGCATTACCCGCAGGATCGTAGGGATCCTCACTTCCCTGTATTCGGCCATAGGCCGTCCTCCTTTCTCCGTTTCTGCATACAAAAAGGCACTCTACAAGTACCATTGTAGAGTGCCTTTGGGCGGATGTATGTAGTCCGTTTGGCTATTATCGCCGGAAATCAGTCACATTTAAAGTTCCAGCAGCACAAGCTGCGTTTTGGATGAAACCCCCGTTTTCTCATAGATCCGGCTGAGCAGGTTTTTGACCGTGGGGACCGAAATGTACAGCGCGGCGGCGATGGCCTTATGGCTGGTGGTGCCGCTTTTGATCAACTCGTAGATCTCCCGCTCCCGGGGCGTAAGGGCCGGCTTTTCCGCCCGGAGCCGGGCGAGCGAACCGTCCAGCCGTTCCGCCAGCGCTGCGATACGCTCCAGCTCCGCCCGGCGCTCCGGCAGGACCAGGGCGGAAAGCAGATCCCGGATGCCGGCATAGTTCTCCGCAAAGGGCAGGTACACCTGATCCGGCAAGGCCATGTCCAGCGCCTCGTGCAGGGCGGATACGGCCTCGCTCCGCTGGCCCAGGGCGCAAAGCGCCTGGGCCATATAGAGCTTGGCGTAGAGCTGACCGAAGAGGTTGGGGAAGATGGAGGAAAGGGCCTGCATGTGCTGGCAGGCCCCCAGCAACCTGCGCCAATCCCGCCGCAGCAGCAGGCATCGCCCATAGATGATATAGGCGAAGGGCTGTGTCATCACCACCAGGCGCTGCTCCGTGATGTCCCCCTCCCACAGCCAGGGCGCCACGGCCTTGTCATTGCCCAGCAGCGCGTTCAGCCACCCCAGGCACAAATCCTGGGTATGGCGGCACAGGTCCTCGGTATTGAGCCGGGATCGGTCCTGAATGGCTCCCACCGCATCCCGGAATATGGCACGGTCCCCCCGCAGCAGAGCGATCTGGGCCAGCAGGAACCGCGCGCACAGATAAATACTGTTTTGATGGCGGGTTTCCGCGGTAAAAAGCGCCCGGTGGCACAGGATCTCCGCCTCCCCGTCCTCCCCCCGGAGGAACCGGGCCTCGGCGTGCATCACATGCTCCGCGCCAACGCCGTGGCCCCGGGTCAATTCGTAGTAGATGGGCATACATTCATCCATCTGCGCCAGCTCCTCGGCCAGCTTGCCGCTCTCCCGCCAGTACATATAAAAAATGGAGGGAGAGCCGAAGGTCCAGGTGCTTTTCCGGTTGATCAGCGCGGCGGGCCCGCCCAGCAGCTCCAGCGCCCGGCGATGCCGCCGGCTCATGTCGCCGATGCGGTTGTACTCCAAAAAAGAGAGCAGCAGCTCCATTTCCCCCTGGAGCTCATTTTTTCGCTGCTGGGGCAGGTCGCTCTCCCGGATGATCTGGGCGATCTCCCCCTGCATGGCAATCAGCTGCGCGTTCTCATGCAGGAAAAACAGGGTGAAGGCCAGCGGCACCATGGACGCCGGATATTTTGCCTTGAGCGCGTAGGGCGTATGCTCCATCACGTCCAGGATCATGGGCCGGGTGGACTCGTCGATCACGTCCGCCAGCTCGTAGCTGGTCAAAGGCATGGCCAGCAGCCGTTCCCAGTCTCCGGAGTAATAGTAGAAGCGCAGGGTATTGGGCCGGTCTCCCGAGCGGCTGGCCAGATCGCCTCCGGCCAGATAGATGGCCTTCTGCCGCTCCTCCGGCAAAAGCTGGAACTGTTCCCGGAGAAATGCGGCAAAGACGGTGTGCAGATAGAAAGAGTGGGTCTCCTCGTCAAAGTGGACGAAGGCCGACTGACGCTCCAGCAGCGCCTCGGTCAGCGCCCCATCCATCCCGGAGAGCTCCGCGGCCTGTGCAAGGGTAAAGCGCGGAAGAATGGACACGGAGAGAAAGAGCTGCCGCTCCGCTTCCAAAAGCCCGTCCCACACCACCTGATGGATCAGCTGGGTCGCCCCTGCGGTGGAAAAGCTGCCGTTTTTCACGTAGGCCATGACCTGCATGTGCAGGGCCAGCACCCAGCCTCCCGCCGCCTGATGCGCGGCCAGAGTCTGTCCCGGCATCACGTCCAGCCCCGCCTGATGGAAATAGGCCGCCGTATCCTCCGCGCGGAACATAAAATCCTCCGCGTTCATACGGTAGATGCGGTGATTGGAGAGCATGGGGCTCACCGCCAGCTCCCGCGTTACGGCCACGATGTGCAGCTTCTCGCCCCCGTGCTTGGACAACAGCCACAAAAACCGCTCCGGCTCCGGCAGTCCGGAGAGTTCGAAGCTGTCCAGCACCAGATAGGTCTCCCGCGGACACTCCAGGTTTTCCAACACCTCCGCCGTATCGGCGGCGGTGTCGCTGTTCGGGATGCCGATGGCGGAAAGCTCTTCCGCGCAGCCCTGGTCCACCCGGGCGATCAGCCTGCAGATGCTGTTCCACGAGGCCGCCGCCTGCCGCACCAGAAAGGTATGCCGCAGCACCGGCGTAGTCTGAGACAGGTTCTGCTCCAAAAAATGATTCAGCGCAGTGGTCTTCCCAAACCCTGCCGGCGCGTGGGCAATGGTCAGCGGGTAGTCCTTCAGATAGCTCAGCTTCTCCTGGATCACAGCCGGGAAATAAAGGGCGGCCGGGTTGATCTTTCTTCCTCTTGGCATACGGATCCCTTCCTTCGCAGCAGGCATGTCCAGCCCGCCGCATATAGTATTATTACAGCAGTTTTTTCCGGCCCGGTCAAGCCCCAGTTTGAACCGGCGTCCAAGCAGGGCGACCCGCGGAAGCGGCAGCAACGTCAAGGCCACCCCTCTCAGGGGTGGCCTTGACGTTGCTGGTCACTTCAGGTATCAGAAGAGCCGCGCCCATTCGGAGTAAAGCGGGGAATGGCTGCGGCGAAGTGTACTTCCACCGTCAATAAAGATACCATCGGGGCGCAGGCGGCGCGCTCCCCGAAGCCCAACGCTTTAAGTGCCGGGGCATTGAGGAGCTAACAAGCCGCCCCACAGCGGCGGCGCCTTGGCCGCAGGGCAAAAGCCTTGGCGCAGGGCGAATTCACTTTGCCCGAACCGTTTCACCTGTCAATACCAGGGGCGGAGCCGCCTTCTGGCGGACGCGCCGGGTGGCGCGGCGCAAGCGTTTTGCCGCAGGCAAAACCTTGGCGCAGGCGGAATCCACTTCCGCCGAGCCTATCAAAATACCGAAGGGTGGAGCCGCCTCTGGGCGGCGGGACCCAAAACAAAAGGACATCCGTAAGGATGTCCTTTTGTTTTGGTGACCCGATGCGCTTGGCGCTCGAACACCTTCGGCCGCTCCGTCTACCTCCGCTAATGTGATCATGCGGTTGTCCCCGGAGTAGTTGAAGGTGATCGTCACCCGATCATCATAGACAAACACCGCATTGATAAAGATGTCGATGGTCCGCCGCTGGGCCTCCGGCTCATCAAAATTAAGGGAGCGGAATTGCAGCAGGAAAAATTTAATATGCTCCCGGGTCAGCCGAAGACCGCTGATCAACTCCGCATCCGCCAAAGCGGTTTCCAACGCCTCTTTCTGTTGTTCCAGTTCATCCACACGGGCCTTGGTTGCTGCGTTGAAAATCCCAGCCTCCAGCGCACGCACCAGATTGGCAATGGCTGTCTCCACCTGTTTTAATTCTTCATGGAGCGATTCTGTGTAGGAGGTTTCTGTATTCTGCTCCATGTAGTATTGATAAGTTTTTTCGGTGATGAAGTCGATCATCTCGTCGCTCATTACGATGGCCTTGGCCTTTTCCAGTGCCAGCTGTTCGATCCACTGCTTTTGAACCGCCTTCTTTTTGCAAGTGCGGTTCTTTTTCTTCTCCAGGCAGTTGTAATAGAAATATTTGGTCCCGCTCTTTCCTGTCCCACATTCGCCTACCATGGTGTGGCCGCACAGACCGCAGAACAGTTTGCCGGTCAACAGATACTCCGCCTTTGTCCACTTCCTGGCCGGAGCCCGCTTGTTCTGGATCAAAAGCCGCTGGGCTTTTGCAAAGGTTTCCGCATCAATTAAGGCTGGGATCTGCGCCTCCGGGTACTCCTTGCCGTCGTAATGGTAGATACCGATATACTTTCTATTTTTCAGCACAGAGCGGATGCTGTTGATGGTCAGCGGCTTCCCCTTTCTCGTCCGCAGACCCTCTGCGTTGAGATGTTCGATAATCTCCTTCTGGGTGTTCCCAGCGGCGTACATCTCAAAGATACGCCTGACCAGCGGCGCAGTCTTAGGATCAGGTTCCAGATGCTTGTCCGGCCCTGTCCGATACCCCAACGGGAGTGTGCCGCCCACACTCTGCCCCTTGCTGGCTACATTGTCCATGCCTCTCTTTACATTGGTGGCCAGCTGGACGGAATAGTATTCCGCCATCCCCTCCAGAACCGCCTCCAAAATGATGCCCTCCGGGGTATCCGGGATGCTTTCTGCGGTATAGAGTACCTTGACGCCGTTCTTTTTGCATCGATATTTGTTAAAGGCGATTTCTTCCCGATTGCGCCCAAAACGGTCGATCTTCCAGATAATGATCGCCTCAAACTGGTGCTTTGCCGTGTCCTTCAGCATCTGCTGGAACTGGTCCCGGTCGTCATTTCTGCCTGTCTGTGCCCGGTCAATGTACTCATGGATAATCGTGTAGCCGTGTTCCCCAGCGTATTTGTAGGCGGAGGCCAACTGCCCTTCAATCGACTGTTCCCCCTGCTTGTGGCTGGAGTATCTGGCATAGACGACGGCGTTCATAGCGCACCGCCCCCTGTCATGGGCGGCAGATCCAGGGCCATTCGCACCATCGCTTTCTCCTTCTGGTCTGCCTTATCATACGCCCGTGCCACCTGCCGGGCCTCCGCTGTGATGTCCGTGGGCTGGTAACGCCGGTCGCCGGTCCACACCTCCAGCGGCACCCCCAGGGCGTCGGACAACTGCAGGGCGATGGGGAGCGGCGCGTCCTTCATCTGGCGGATGATAATTGTCCGCACCTGCCGGTCTGTCAGTCCGCTGATCTGCGCCATACCCGGAATGTCTACTCCCAGCTGGTTCATCACATCCATAAAGATCTTGTAGAAAGGCGGATGATCTTTGGGACACAGGGAATTGAAGGCCGCCTCCTCCGCAGAATCCCCCATCAGATAGTCCGTGGACACATCCAGCCGTTTCGCGTACTCCTGAACGTGGGTAATCTTGGGGATGCGCTGTCCGGTCTCATAGCGGCTGAGGACCTGCTTGGAAGTGCCCAGCAGTTTCGCAAACTCGTCCTGGGACATTCCTTTCTCCTTTCGAATGGCCCGCAGGCGGTCCCCGAAAGAAACATAGGTCACATCTACCGCCACATACCCGGTGTCGGGGTATTCTTTCTTGAAAAACTCCATGCGCTGGTCCTCCTTTTGGAATGCCTAAACCTATTAAAGCACATCTTGTCAACAAAATCAAGTAAAATTATATAATCCTCTAAATTTATCACCAAATAGTTGATTTATTGAGATTTTCCTGCCATACTGACCTCATCAATCCTCTGGATGCTTTTCTTTTACCCGAAAAGTCACCATTTGATTGACAACTGAGGAGGTGATACAAAACTGACACCGCAATCCAGATCATCCCGAAACTGATCCCACGGGTGGAACAAAAAATACTGTGCGCCACATTTCTGGAGGCGGTGCTCCGATTTTACGAGGACCCGAAGAACCGGGACGCCTTTGAGCGGTGGCGCACGGGGAAAGGAGGAAATGCAGTTGAACAAGAGAACTGCAGAACAACTGCGGCGGGATTACCCTGACTATGTCCCCCTGGATGTGGCGGCAAAGTATCTGGGTGTCTCTCGCCGGCAGCTCTCTTGGCTAATCGCTGAGGGGCGGGAACCCTACGCATCCATCGGCGGCAACATCGGTAAGAAACAGCGCTATGTCCGTGTCTACACCGAGCCGTTGATTGCCCTGCTCTGCGGAGGCGATGATATTGACCAAGATGACACCGACCAATAAAAAACTTTGACCTGTGCCGGGCGGAGCGGGACGGCAATCCTGCCGTTTTCGTATCCGCCCGGCAGTTTTAAGGAGGAATGTGATGAAAAACAAACTACACGAAAACCAGTTGTATCTACTGCGGCATTTGGCCCGGTTTCAGCTGCTGTCCTACTCAGACTGTCTGGAACTACTGGACACAGAGGGAACAAAGGAGCGCGCCGCCCTGTCCTATGCCTTTCGGTCGCTGACGAAAAACAAATATATCTCCAAACAGCGGGATGGCGGCGTGTCTATTCTGGCAAAGGGCCGTGCCCTGTTCCCGGAAACCGAACCGCTGATCTCCACTGGTGGTGGGGCCGCAGAGCGCCGCCGAGTCATGGAGGTGTCCCGCATGGCCGCCCTGATGGAGCGCAACGGCGTTCCTGTGGTTGGGGAGCCAATAGACACCGACCAGCCGCACTTCATTCCCTCCGCCTGTTGGCGGAAGATCGTCCCCGGTATTCTGTCCACCACCCGCTTTGCTGGGATGCTGATCACGGAAGAAGAACGGATAGCCGTCCATCTCAACGGGAACGACTGGTGCGGTGGTCCCGGGCCCCCATCCGTCTGCGGAAACTATATGGGCAGGTCTACCTGACCACACCGGCCCGGTTCCGCCAAGACTTGGACCGCATCCTGTCCCTTCCAGGGGAGATCCAGGCCCGGTGCGGCGATGGTATCCTGCTGCGCGATCCGGCCCAGGGAGACTATGAGCGGGGTTACTACCGGGGCTTTGTCTGCTACGCCGCCGACCTTTTGAAGTATGTCTACTTTTTCTCCGCCGTCCGGGCGCTGATGCGGCTTTTGGATGCCCCCAATACTCCGTCTCCATCCCTGCGATATGAGATTTACATTCAGAGCGAAGACAAAAAACTTCTGGCGTTGTATCCGGACTGTTTAGACTTGGAGGGATTGAACATCTATGTATATCAACCTAAGGAAGACCCTGCGGGACATTGAGCGGCGCCTGCCGGAGGGCCGGGAGCCGACGCAGGAGGAACTGCGGCAGGCATACGGTACGATCCTACGTCTACGGAGTCAGATACTGGCGGTGCTGCGGGACCGGGAGGACTTTGAAGGGGCAGCTGGGCAGAGGAACAACACCTTTGCCGCGCAAATGAGCAGTGGGGAAGTATGTGGAAACGCCGTCATGCTCACGATCCGGGAACCCCTGCCCGCCCAGAAGGAACTGACGGCGGCGGTGGAGGAACACTGGGTAGACATGATGCACACCGCCTTTCGGAAAGCGGCGGAGCAAGGGCCGCTCCCTCGCTTTCAGAAGGCCATGGTGGAAATCCACATCGCCACGCCCAGGGGCAGCGACAACGCAAAAGTCTGGGACACCTCCAACCGGGCCATCCAAGTGATCCTCAATAATCTGAAAGGCATCTTTTTCCCCGACGATGACATGGAACACATGGCCTTTGCGGTGACGGGCTACTGGACAGAGGGAGATGGGTACACCACCATCCGGGTATCTGATTTCAGCGAATGGCGGCCGGTCTTTCACATTCACCATGAGCATCTGAAATCCTCATAGAGGACAAGCGTATCAGTTTTGTAAACTGACGGATTGGGCACCGAAAGTATGTAAACCGTACAGAATGATAGAGCGGTTTTGTCATGAGGGATCGTAGCTGCGGAGGGGTTCTGTGCGTGGATTTCTTGCCAAAATCTCCCCGTAAGGACAAGCGCCCCGGTGGGAATGGCATCCGCCATTCCCACCGGGGCCATCTCTCTGCCTTCATTGTTTCCTGTGGCAATTCTCTTTGTGTTCCAAGCGGGCTGGTACCCCTCTTTGATACTTCAAATTTCAATCTGAAACCGCTTGATGCAGGTCAGGAGCGTGACGCAAAGTTCCTGATATACATCCTCGTCAAAGAACCCATGCACCATGGACTCCTTTAGAAGAAGGGGCTGGTAGAGTGACAGGATCTCCGCCTTCGCCTGCTGATCCCCTCCCTGCGCCCGGAGCAGCAGTTCCTTAAAATCCATGCGCATCACCCCGCAGTGCATCTCTGATTTTGTGGATCACCCGGTAGTAAGCGGCGGCAACACCCTTGTAGCCCATGCCAAGTTCAGCGGCCAGTTCGGTAAATGTCCGCTCGTCCAGAACACGGGCGAAGAAGATGTAGCGGTCCCGTGGCTCAATCCGTTGGAATGCCTGCTCCAAGCCGGTGGTATCAAACTGCGTGGGGGAATTGAAATAAGTATCCTCCACAATCACACCCGGAATATTCCCCCAAGCGTCGTTAAAATACTCATGGCCATAGACCTTGTTCCTTGTTCGAAACAAATCCGTCTTCTTCCGCTGAACGGCAGTTTTGAGATACCCACTAAATCGATTTTGCAGGATATTTGGTTCACCTTTTCCACTGTTCCAATATTTCAAGGTCGATTACCTCCCATATATCAAAGTAAAGAAAATACTTTGATGTACAGGAGGGTCGCGACACCTTGCTGCATTCCGATGGACAGAATAAAAGCTGCTCGGTTTGCACCGACCATTCTTACAGTATCTTCATGACGCACCTCACAGTTTACTCAATCTGAATGGATACGCTCCCGCTCACTTCTTCACCCCAGACGCCGATGTAGGTACTGCCTCCTCCTACCTCGATGGTGGAGGCATAGTCCCCGTTTTCGGACAGCAGGATCACCGGGTCATCCCCGCCGGAGCACAAGAAGACGGCAGCCTCCCCCTCGTCGATGGCGAGAGAACAGGAAATATCTACTGTGTCCCCGCCCTCCCGGTCCAATGTGGTACCGCCAAAGAGCAGTTCCGTGCCGGAAAAGTCCTCGTAGTCGGCCTCATAGGTACCGGTGTAGTCATCCATATCCCGGACCCGCTCCCCCTGCAGGGAGCGGGCCGGCGTCAGCGCCCAGGAGCCGGCAACATCCACCAGCGAGCCGTAAGCATTCAATATCGCATCTTTTACCGAGTCATCTGTCATGTCGGCGGCGGCCTCCATCGCATTGTCCGTGAGATCCGCCAAGGCCCCGGTGACCTGGTCTGTCCCTTCTGCCAAGCCACCCAATACCGTATCCGTCCCGTCTGCCAGGAACTGCAGTACACCGGAACAGCCGGACAGCAGCAGGGCACAGAGCAGGCCGCATGTCAGGAGCAGTGCCCATCTTTTTCGGTTCTTTCTCATCGTGTCCTCCTTCCAGCCTGCCGGCGGCCGCGGCCGCCGGACTTTTTCTTTTTCGTACTCCCGGCTTTGTTGCTGGGTCTGGAGAAGGACAAGATCACTGCCGTCAGAATGACAACGGCCGCCATCCCCAGGAGGGCAAGCGGAATGCTAGGAGCCTCGGTCGCCCCGTTGTACTCCTGCATATCAAAGCCGGCCAGCACCAGCGCCGCGGAGAAGGGGTAAGCGGAGAGCAGGAACCCGCTCTTAAAGAACAAAATGCAGTACCCCAGGAAAAAGGTCAGGATAGAGCCGCCCAGATAGGCGCCCCGCATCTGCCCGAAAATCAAGATCATGGGCATGCAGACCAGGAAGGTGGTCAGCGCCGCAGCCACCACCTGTCCTCCCTGCTGGAGGATCACTCCAGGCGTCAGTCGCGGGAGGCCCGCCAGCACCCCGGTGAGTACTGTCACGGCCACGCTGTAAAGGCCAAACAGCAGAGACAGCAGTCCGGTGACCGCCAGCTTGCCCCCCAGGAGCTTGGGATAGGACACCGGGACGGTGAGCAGGTTCTTCATGGTGTCATGGGTATTTTCCCGGTCGATCAGCCACCCGCCGATCATCACCAGGGAGATGGGTAGAAACACCTGGGTGTTGCCCCACACCACATTGGCAAGCAGGTGGACAAAGTCAAAGTTGGGGTCCCGGATCTCCGGGTTCACGATCAGCTGGGTGCCGTACTGCACCACCGGACAGAGTGCCAGGGCCACAATGCCCACCAGCAGGATCTGGCACCGCCGCAGCTTCCACCACTCCGTTTGAATCATATTCTTCATGCTCTACACCTCCTCAAACGCCCTGGCGCTTGTAGACCAGCGCGATCAGGACCAGAAAAACCGCAGCCTCTACTCCGGTCACCAAAAATGCCTGTGTGGTGGTGACGAAATAGGGGCTGACCCGTTCCAGAAGTTCCAGCATCTCGGTACCGGCATTGGAGAAATCAAGATACTGAAAGTACCAGCGGAAGGTCAGAGGCCCGGGGAGCAGCGTCCCCAGGTTCTGGCCGAAGGGCTGGGTGAGGAAGAGGTCATTCAATCCGAAAATGTAGTTGACAGACGTATAGAAGAAGGTGACGATGACGGAGACGATGTAGCTCCGGTTCAGCAGCACCACCAGTAGGATGCAGGGTAGGGCCCCGGCCCACATCATAATCCCCTGTCCGATGCCTACAAAAAAGAGCCGCAAAAAGCCCACCGGCTCCCACCCGGCGGCCAGTACGATGAACAGGATCACCAGACCGCCCACCGCCATGAAGACGATGGCAAAGAGAAACAGCAGGGCCATCTTTGCCATGGCCAGGGCGCTCTTGCTCACCGGCACCGTCATCAGGTTTTTCAGCGTGTCATTGTCCTGCTCCTCAAAGAGCAGGTTGGAGGCCAGCACCACCAGGGCCGGCATGAGCAGCAGATAGGCGCTCATTTGAAACAGGGTGGACATCATGCCGTCCACCGCCTCGGCGCCGCTGGTGAACTCCTGAAAGTCCGGCAGGAACAGGGCGCACCCCAGGGGGATCAGAGCGGACACGGCAGCGGCAGCAAAGAACAGGGGCTTGCGCCGCAGCTTGGCAAATTCACACCATAGGAGTTTAAGCAATGCCCTCACCCCCTGTGATGCGCTTGAAGTAGTCCTCCAGGGTGTCCTCGTAGAGATGGGCGTCGGACACCACCAGCCCCGCCTCCACAAACCGCCGCACCGCCGCGCCGGTGTCCAGACGGAGATCCCGGACGGTCAGTTCCCGTTCATTCTCCACTGTGACGGCCCGGACTCCCATCTCCCGCTGGAGCAGCTGGGCAGCCACCGGTGCGTTGGACACGGCAAACCGGAGGACTTTCCCGTTTTTCCGCTCCAGCTCCGCCAGGCTCTCCTCCTCCAGAAGGGCGCCGTGGTCGATGATCCCGATGTCATCGGCCAACAGGGCGATCTCGGAGAGGATGTGGCTGGAGATCAGGATGGTCTTGCCCTGCTCCTCGCACAGTGCCCGGATGAAATCCCGCACCTCAGCAATGCCGATGGGGTCCAGGCCGTTGATGGGCTCATCCAAAATCAACAGTTCCGGGTCGTGCATCACCGCCAGGGCGATGGCCAGCCGCTGTTTCATGCCAAGGGAGTATTGGGCGTAACGTTTCTTGTCCCGGTAGGGCAGGTTCACCAGTTCCAGCGCCCCCTTAATGTAGTTGGGGCTCTTGAGGCCCCGGAGACGGGCGAAAATCTGCAGGTTTTCTGTGCCGGTCAGGTTGGGGTAGAACCCCGGGGACTCGATGAGACTGCCGATGCGGGGCAGGACGCGCTTCTCGTTCCCCTTCAGCGGCCGTCCGAAGATAGACACCGAGCCGGATGTGGGGGCGGTCAGCCCTAAGAGCATCTTCATGGTGGTCGTCTTGCCCGCCCCGTTGCGCCCCAAGAGGCCGTAAATGCGTCCCTTCTGCACATGGAGATCCAGGTTGGAAACGCTGACCTGGTCCCCATATCGTTTGGTCAGGCCTTTGGTTTCGATGATACAGTCGCTCATAAGCGGTACCCTCCTTTTCTTTGTGCCAACAGAATAGCACCCAAACCTTGAGAGAACTCTGAGCTAACCTTAATTTTTCTCTGAGATTTTTCCGTGGACATAGGCAGACCGCAGCCTTGGCGGTATAATAATGCCAAAGAAAGGGGGCGCCCCATGATGGAGCATAAAATTTTATTGGTAGACGATGACCGGGATCTTTTGGAGATGCTGTGCTCCATCTTCCGGCGGGCAGGCTACACGGATCTTGTGACCGCCTCCTCCGGACCGGAGGCCCTCCAGGTTTGGCGGGAACAGCAGCCGGCGCTGATCGTCCTGGATGTGATGATGCCGGGGATGGACGGCTTTGAGGTCCTGCGGGAGATCCGCCGCACCAGCCGCGTGCCTGTCCTGATGCTCACCGCCCGGGGCGAGGCGGAGGACCGCATCGAGGGCCTGGAGATCGGGGCGGACGACTATCTCCCCAAGCCCTTTCTGCCCAAGGAACTGCTTTTGCGCGTGCAGGCCATCCTCCACCGGGCTTACCCGGAACCACATCGGACGGTAAAACTGGATGCCTCTACGGTGGACTTAGAGAAGGCAGAAGTTTGGAAGAATGGGGAGCGGACACCCCTGACAGCCAAGGAACTCCAGCTGTTCCAGAAGCTCTATGAGAACGCCGGGCGGATCGTTACCACCGGCATCCTGTGCGAGACCATCTGCGGGGAGTTCTGGCAGGGCTACGAGAGCACCCTCTCCACCCACATCCGCCACCTGCGGGAGAAGATCGAGGCCAATCCCTCCAAGCCGGTCTCCCTGGTGACGGCCAAGGGGCTGGGATACCGGCTCAATCTGAAGGGGGCGAAGTCGTGAATCCGGTGCAGCGTTTTTTCCGGCGCTACATTTTCTCTACCATTGGCATTTTGGCGCTGTTCTTCGTGGTCAACATTGCGCTGGTTCTGAGCGTTATGATCGCCGGATACATGAGCGGGACAGACAACGGATTATCTGTCCGGTCGGTCTCCAGCCATGTGACGGAACAGGGCGGCGTCTGGACGGCGGACGACACGGCGCTGGCTCTGCTGCGGGAGCATGATGCCTGGGTCATGCTCTTGGATGAGAGCGGTACTGTGGTCTGGGAACAGGGCCTGCCGGAGGAACTCCCCCGGTCCTATACCAGCGCCCAGGTGGCCTCCTTCAGCCGCTGGTATCTTCAGGACTATCCTGTGAAGGTGTGGAGCCGGGAGGACGGCGCCCTGATGGTGGTGGGATTTGCGCCAGGTACCCTGGTAAAATACTACTTTTCCATGGAGACACCCTCCTTGATGATGTTTCTTATGGGGGCCATCGTGGTCTTTGTGTTCAACCTGCTGCTGATGATTTTCCTGATGCTGCGGAACACCCGCAGGGTGGAAAAGGCCATGTCACCCATCCTGCGGGGCATTCAAGATCTGAGCAGGGGCAGCTACCAGCCTTTGGACGAGGGCGGGGAACTGGCGGAGATCAATGCGGGGCTGAACCGGGCCGGGGATTACCTGATGCAGAAGGACAACACCCGGGCGGAGTGGATCCGCGGGGTGTCCCACGACATCCGTACCCCCCTTTCCATGGTGCTGGGCTACGCCAGCGAATTGGAGGACAATAAGGCACTCCCGCCAGAGGCCCGGCAGCAAGCCGGAATGATCCGGCGGCAGGGGGAGCGTCTGAAATCTCTGGTGGATGATTTGAACCTGACCACCAAGCTGGAGTACGCCCTCCAGCCCATCCGCAGGGAGACGGTGGATCTGGTGGAGATTGGCCGGCAGGCGGTGAGCGAGGTGCTCAACAGCGGTCTGCCGGAACAGTATGAGATTGAATTTTTCGAGGAGCATCCGGGCCTCACTGCCCGGATGGAGGGTGACGCCGCCCTTCTGCGGCGGATGCTGGACAACTTGATCCGCAACAGCATCGTCCATAATCCCCAGGGATGCCATATCTCCGTTGCGGTGGGGGCAGAGGATGGGCAATGCACCTGCACGGTGACGGATGATGGCAAGGGGATAGATGCCGTCCGGCTGGATGCTCTGAACCGGGATGCAGATATCTCCAGTACTCAGGGCGGCGAACATGGTCTGGGCCTCAAGCTGGTGCGGCAGATTGCGAAAGCCCACGGCGGGACGGTGCGGTTCTGGCAGGCTGTACCGCAGGGGCTGGAGGTTTCTATTATCTTTTCTACAAGTCATGATGAATGAAAAACTGTCTTTAAAGACCATCCGCCTTTTCTATATCTGTTCAAGCTGTGCTTTAAACTCACTTGCAAAACACTTGTGTGCCATTTCACCGTTTTTTGTTGTTAACAGAACAGAAAAAGAAGATGAATTGCCTTGTTTCTCGGCAATTCATCTTCTTTTTCTATTGGTGCACGAAATCGTGCGATTTTTTATTAATTGTGGATTATATTTATTAAAAATATTTGTCAACCACCAATTATGTTGACGAAAAAAAACGTGAGGTGATACAATGTTCCCAGCGGGGGGGGTCTGCATGAAAATGAATCGGCTACTTATTAGCAGTTCTATGATAGCTGCAATGTGTGAAAAAAGCGCAACTGATAATCTTAAACTGCTGGAACCGTTTGTAATAGTATGCCTTTCAGATTTATTCGTTCCTGGTGAACAGATAAAAAAAGAAAAAGTTATTTCGCTCTTAGAGCAACGGTTTGCTTTTCAAGAGATGCCAACAGCTGTTTTAGACAAGATACTATCCCGCATATCCCAAAAAGGGGATAAGATTGTACGTTCTCTAAAGATAAGTGGTGAAGATGGAAGACAATTCATATTTGTTGAAAAGCCAGAAAACCTTTTGACACAATTCAAAGTACAAGAAACTCAGGCTACTCATGATACAGACGAAGTGTTGCACAAGATATCTGATTGGGTAAAAAAAGAAGCCCCATCTCTGAAAGTCACAGAAGATGAATTGAGATGTTGTTTAGGGACATTTTTTGAAGATCATGGGTTTGATGTACTATATGAAGTAGACGAATTGCGAAATTCAACCATTGGAAATACTGATGCAATCCATTATCAGATCGGGCGCTTTATATTAGACTGCCAAGAAAATGATTCTAGTATATTTGAGAAAATTGCCCATTTAGCAGAGGGTATGATGATCGCATCGGCTATTTATATTGATACCGCACTTCCGTCAAGACATGTAGCAAAGCGTCGATTATCTGAGGTTAATGTGTACCTTGACACAACTTTTTTGCTATATGCTCTTAACTATAAAACGCCATTTCAAAAGGCTTCTGCAGATGCGTTGCTTAATCTGTTAAGAAGTAACGGTGCACATCTCTATGTTTTTCAGCAGCATTTTTATGAAATAGAAGATATATTGAAATCTTTTCGAGACCGGGATGGCTATAGCACAAAAAATTACCAGCATTTAGAAAGACTGGAGGAAGAAGAATATACTTCGATAGAGATTGATCTCGAAATAAAAAAATTAGAGTCATCTTTGAAGACTCTAGATATTTTAGTTGCCCCCAAAACATCTTATACAGATGGAAATGGAAACCTATTTTCGGAAAAGGCGTCTTATATTGACTATAATGGATTAAAAAGTCACCTCACCAATAAGATACCACAATATGGAAAACGCCCAACAATGCTCATTAATGATACTGAAGCCATCAGTTCTGTTATAATAGAACGATCTGGCTTGCGCTATGATAACATAGAATCTTGTCCAGCTATTTTTGTAACAACAAACTATGCTCTTGTGCGAGAAAGCAATCAATTTCTTCGCTATCCAGTTTACTCGATGCTCATAAACCCAATAATGAGTGACATTGATATCACAACTATTTTGTGGCTAAAGTATGGGATGAAGAGCACAAATATACCATCACTAAAACTAATCGAATATGCTAGGTCAGCGATTGCACCATCTGCATCTGTAATGGAAACCTTTTATGGCATTACTAAACGATTGGCTGCATCAGGAGAGCTTACTGAGGATGAAGCGGCAGACCTTCGCTATAGTGCCTATGCTCGTGCAGAAATTACTGCATACTGCGGTGGAAATGCAGCAGTTTTAGACGATACCTCTGTACTGGTTGTGCGTGATCGTTTGAAAAGAAAATATACCGCAGATGTAACTGCTCAGTTACAGGAAGCCCTTGCTAAAACAACGGCAACAGAGGATATGGCTAAACAAGCAAATAAGAGAGCTACCTCCAGTGAATCAAAATTATCTGATGCAACTAAAACAATTAGAGCAAATATTCGAAAAATATACCGTTCGGCAGAAGATGATGCAAAAAAATTTGCAAGCAAATGTGCGTGTATTATAAAACGTATCATAATAGCCGCTATTGCAATACTTACAGCGGTTACAACTGGAGCCGTTGCAAAAATCGCTTTTTCCACAGACGATATAAATCTTGTGTATATAATTTCTGCATTAACGACTGTAGCCAGCATAATCATAATGTGGATTCCAGCCTTTTCATTGTCCTCAAAAATTTACAATACAATTTATAGGAAATGTTTTGATAAGCGCTATGCTAAAAATATCTCCCAAAACCAATCAAAAATTGACGAATGGAAAACGCTTCTTAAAGCCATTAGTCTTAATAAAGTCAAGACCACCCCTGAAAGGGGTGGCTTGAAATAGCCCCGTAGGGGCATAGTGAGGCCAGCGCCTAAATGACGCTGGCTTTCACTACGTTCAAGCCATTGTGGACTGATTACCTCGCGTTACCCTTAAAAGGGTTTTCGTACTCTTTCGTGCTAACTTTGTCCTCGATAAGGTAAAATAAGTTGCGCAAATATAAAAGAGGATAAAAAGAGACATGGTTTGCAGAACTCTGGTAGAATGAAGTTGCGACACACCATTCTGAAAGGAGTCTGTAAACCATGTCCGAGAAAATTGTACAACTGAAC
>NZ_JALFGV010000038.1:0-15221 GCF_022777125.1 Lawsonibacter sp. | reverse complement strand
CTCCGGGTCATACTTGCAGAACACCCCGGGCTTCTGCAAGATATAGGTGGTAAAGTAGTCGATGACCTCCTGCTCCAGGGCGTCCACATAGTCATCGTCGTTGCCCCACTTGGGACAGGCCAGACACATTTGGCGGATGTCCTCATAACCTTCAAAGTTGGCGTCGATTGCAGTACAAAGCTGGTCCATGGTCAGGACCTTGTCGTCAAAGACCAGCTTTTTCACCGCAGCACAGGCGTCGGCCACGTCGGCCATCCCCACTGCGGAGTACCCGGGCGTGTTACTGCCCCGAGCGCCGCCGCTGTGGTAGGGCAGGCCCCGCTGCAGACAGTTGTTCATAAAGATGGACTGCACCATGAGCGGGTAGTCTTGATAGGTGGCGACAATATACTGCGACGCGATATAGACCATGTCGATTTGGGCCGCCACGTGGGCCTTGACGGCGTTCATATAGTCCTCAAAGGTCTTGAACTGCCGGGGATCGCCTGTCTCCACGCTGATGCGCTCACCGCCTTTGCGGCCGGGCAGACCCGCGTGGCGGATCCCGTTGTTCAAAGCGAGCTCCGCCGCCGCGGCAAAGTTGACCCACTGGCCGGGGCCCCAGTTGAAGCCGCCGGGCCGGCCGATATCCTCACAGCCGGTACAGCTGTAGTTATAGGCTGCCTTCAGGTCGTTGCCGTAGCGCGTCATGACCGAGATACAGGGATCGTCATTGAAATAGGAGGGAAAACCGGTCCCGCCCGCAACGCAGTCCAGGGTCTTCAGCAAAAACTGATCTGGATTCTTCCTGTTAACGCGGACGCACAGCGAGGGCTGGAGGATATGAGCATCCATGTGGGCTTCGACGATGAGATAGGACAGGTCGTTGGTCGCATCATTGCCGAACTGATCGCAGCCGCCCACCAGAACGTTTTGGAACGTCGCGTTGCCTGCCAAGTGCTGCGCCGTGTCGCTGTCCGCGAACAGGAAGATGTTGTTGGTCTTGATGTAGAACAGCTGGAGCAGCTCCATAGCTTCTGCCCGGGTCATGATTCCCTCCCGGATATCCTTCTCATACAACGGCCACAGGTACTGATCCATTCTGCCGTAGGCCAGCAGCGGACCGGTGCTGTCGTTATAGAAGGCGCACACCACCAGCCAGATGGCCTGGAGGGCCTCCCGGAAGGTACGTGGGGCATTATGCGGCACATAATCGCAGATGGCTGCGATCTCCTCATACTCCTTCTTAAGCGTAGGGTCGGTAGCAACAGCGGCCTTTTCCCGCATAAACTCCGCCCACCGGTGCGAGAAGCGCTCCATGGCCTCCAGGACCAAGATTGCGGCCTTGTAGAAGAGCTCCTTTCCCCGCTCCTCCAGGTCGTAATAGTTGTGCTCATCCAGCTTTTTCTGGGCATAGGCCTTATAGGCGTTGGTCCCCTTGGCGATGATCTCCGGCCAGTCCAGGTGCACGTGGGTTCCATAAACCGCCAGCGCGAAGGAGACCTCGCCGAAGTTTGTGCCGATGATCTTGTCCTGGATCTCCTGAGGACAGGTCTTACGGAATTTGGCCATCAGGGTCCGCTTTTCCCAGTAGGGCGCAATCTCCTCTTCAAACTCCCGCTGCTCTTCGGGGGTAGAGGTACAGGGACTGAACTTCCTGGTGGTCAGGCCCTTCAGGCCACCCTCCTCCATGATCCACCAGGTCTCCACCTCGGGGTGTAGCGGGACCGACTTCAGCTTTGTGGAGCGCTGTCCGACAATCAGCTCACCCTCGTTGTAGAGAAGCGGCAGGGTATCCAGCGTCTTTACGACGGCCATTGCCTTTTTCATAACCGGCGGTTCGTCCTCGTTGGCTTGATAGACCTCCGTAAAGCAGCGGGCGCGGTGAAGACAGACGCCGTAGGGCGCGTCGTGCATCTGGGCCATCAGTTTTCTGACCCGGTCCGTGCAGCCGCATACCGTGGTCTGCCCAAAGTATTTCTGCTCGTCAGTCGCATGAAGAATGGCTTTGTTTTTCATGACATTAAGTATCTCCCTTCTTGATATTTCCACCATTCTAGTCTGGGGCGGCGTGCCCCGGTACCGATAGTGTTCCGTATACGTACGGAGAGCGGCACTGCTCCGCTCCCCCTCTCCTCAGCCCCCGATCTTTACGGTAAGGCCAAAGGATCTTACCAGCGCGGCCAGACGCTCCATCAACTCGTCCGGGGCCGTCGGCGCCAGCGCGTTCAACTGGTAACTGCCCGACCACTTGGTCCGCTCATACTTGGCCGCGCCGTAACTGTGATAGGGCAGGAGTTCCACCCGCTTGACCACCTCCAGGCGCCTAACAAACTCCGCTGTGGCGGCGATGTTCTCCTCAGAGGAGTTGAGACCAGGAATCACCGGGACGCGGATGATCATGGTGCGCTTGGAAAAATCATAGGTCTGTGCTACGCGCTGAATGTTGGCCAAAATGGGAGCATTGGGAACGCCGGTCAGCCGCATGTGTTCTGCGCTGTCCATGTGCTTGATATCCATCTGAAAGATGTCCACATAGTCGAATACAGAACTGGCTTTTTCCCAGGTTGCGTAGGAGGAGGTCTCAATGGCGGTGTTAATGGCGTACTCTTCTTTGCAGGCTTTTAGGAACTGCGATACGAAATCCGCCTGGAGCAGAGGCTCGCCTCCCCCCACCGTGACGCCGCCGTGGCCGCGGTAAAAAATGCTGTCGCGTTCCACCACCGATGCTAACTCTGCAACTGTATATTCTCTGCCGCAGACGCTGCGCGCCCCGGTCGGACAGACTTTGACACACTCCATACACTCCGTGCAGCGCGTTTTGTCCCAGACAATCAAACCGCTCCGCTCCGCAGAGGCCCCCGTGGGGCACCGTTCCACGCACTTTCTGCAGCCGCAGCACTTTTTCTCCTGAAAAAAGAGGGTCTTTTGCGGCGGCTGCCCCTCCGGATTGGCGCACCACAGGCACCGCAAGGGGCACCCTTTCATAAATACAAGGGTGCGCAGCCCTGCTCCGTCGTGGAGCGAATAGCGCTGTATATTGAATACCATTCCCTTTTCCATCTTAAAAATTCCATATCCTTTTCCAGTAAATAGTCTGCCGCAATGGCCCCTGTTCCGCGCCTGCAATATATATATCAGACTGACTTGGCCCTGTAAAATGCACCTTTCTAATACACCATTAAAAATATTTATGGTACTAATCCACGAACTTGGCCCCACTGCTGTCGGACTTTCGGTGCCGTCTGCTGAATTTGAGCGGGATTTGCCCCCGCACTGGCCGGGACCACCGGGACCGGCCTACCGTCTCTCTGCCGCGCCGCGGCGTCGGCGGTGGGGAGGTTCCCTTGACAACCCCCGGAAAACAAAATAGAATTGGGGACAAATTTGGGGGAAAGGGGCCTTATTATATGAAAGAACAGTGGTTTGAAGCGATAGAGCGACACATTCCAACCGGCGAAGTGCGTACCCGTTTCGGACCGTCTCCCACCGGCTATATGCATGTGGGCAACCTACGTACCGCGATCTATGCCTGGCTGATTGCCCGCCGTGCCGGGGGAAAGTTTCTGCTGCGTATTGAAGATACCGATCAGGTGCGCCAGGTGGAGGGCGCTGTGGAGATCATCTGCCGTACCCTGCGCCAGTGCGGTCTGTCCTGGGATGAAGGGCCGGATGTGGGCGGGCCCGTGGGGCCCTATGTCCAGACCGCCAGGCGGGAGCTGTATCTCCCCTATGCGGAGTTGCTGGTGGAGCGAGGCTGCGCCTACCGCTGCTTCTGTGAAAAAATGGAACCCGAGGAGGAATGCGGCGTATTTGACCGGGGTGATGACCCCTGCCGTGCTCTGAGTCCGGCGGAGGTCCGGGCCAACTTGCATGCCGGCAGGCCCTACGTTATCCGGCAGCGGATCCCCCGCCAGGGGAGAACCACGTTTCATGATTTGGTCTTTGGAGATATCACCGTGGATAATAGGACCCTGGATGATCAGATTCTGATTAAGCGGGACGGACTGCCCACTTACAATTTTGCCAACGTGATCGACGACCATCTGATGGGTATTACTCACGTTGTCCGGGGCAGTGAATACCTATCTTCTGCCCCCAAATACGACCTCCTCTATCAGAGTTTTGGCTGGAAGATTCCCCACTACGTCCACTGTGCTCCTGTCATGCGGGATCAAAAACATAAGCTGTCCAAGCGCCACGGCGACCCCTCCTATGAGGACCTCTTGGCCATGGGGTATCTGTCTGATGCCATCGTCAACTATGTAGCTCTTCTGGGGTGGGCCCCCACAGGAGAGCAGAAAGAACGCGAGTTCTTCCTGCTGGAAGAACTCGCTGAATACTTTGATATCGCTGGTCTCTCCAAGTCCCCTGCCATTTTCGACCTTAACAAGCTGAACTACTTCAACGCCTGCTATCTGCGAGCGCTCTCCCCCGAGGACTTTTACGTCGGCGCAGAGCCCTATCTCAAAGAGACGGTGCAGGACTCCCAGGTCGATTTAAGGCTGGCGGCACGACTACTTCAGCCCCGTTGTACCACCTGGATGGATATCGCGCCGCAGATAGACTTTCTCGGCGCGCTCCCGCCATACCCCAACGAGCTCTACCGCAGCGAAAGGTGGCGCGTCAACGAGAAGAATTCCGCCGAACTGCTGATCCAGATCCGCTCGGAGCTAGAGGCTTTGCCCGTTTGGACCGACGACGCCCTGCACGCCGCTCTCTCCAGCTTGGCTGTGCGGCAGGGAGTCAAGCTCGGGACCATCCTGTGGCCGCTGCGCATTGCCCTGTCCGGCAGGGCAGTTACGCCCGGCGGAGCGGTGGAACTGTGTTGTGTCTTGGGGCGCGCCGAATCGCTGCGCCGTATCTGTCAGGGAATTGCGCAGCTCCCGCCGGCAGCTGACTGAGCCATCCCACCCCCGTCCCATATGTACGGAGTCCTTCAGGTCATAAAAAGCTCCCCTGATTAGCTTCAGTTGGATCCGCTGACAAAGTCCCTATGCCGCGGTGCTGTTATGGTATAATAGGCCGGACTGTAAAGTTAAATGAAAGTTGAAGACCCGTCAGCCCTTCTGGTACAATGGTTTCACCACAAAACACATGTACTCTCGAAAGGAGACGAGTCTTCGTGGCAAGATTATACCAACTATGCTGTCCAAAGTGCAACAACAAAACGAACTTTCGTCGCTACGGAAAAGACAAACATGGTCATCAAAAGTATCAATGCAGGAAGTGCTGGCATCAATGGGCGCCGGATGCCCCAAAGGGGCAAATGGGCCGCCCTCGGACAAAGGAACACCCTCAGTGCCCTGTTTGCGGGAAAGCAATGTATGTGCATCACGATAGAGAGCACTACATCCACTACTCCTGCACAGGCAAGAAATGCCGCCACTCGGTTTTTGTGCCAAAGCCTACAGCGATCTCGGCTCCGTCTATGTCCAAACTCTTTGGAAAGACGGATTTCAAGCGGATGCGTTATCCGGTTCATGTGATTCTTATGGCCTTGACCATGTTCTACCTGGGCAAGAACTCATTCCGCAATATCGCTCTGATTTTGCGTACCGTAATGGATGTCCGGGTATCTCACACGACTATCAGCAACTGGTGTACCCGCTTCGCCCCAATGTTCCAAAACATTGCGATACAGCTCATTCCGGCGTTGAATTTCAACTCTGACGAGTGGCACGCCGATGAAACTGTTGTGAAGATACAGGGCGAGAAATACTACCTCTGGCTCATTCTGGACAGCGAGACACGCTTTGTCCTCGGCTTCCATCTGGACCGCCACAGGGACAGTCCGCAGGCTTTTACCATACTGGAAGCCGTGAAGACCATGGGGACTCCGCAGTCCATTGTGAGCGACCGCTACTTTGCCTACCAAATGCCAGTTAAGACGCTGTATGGGATCCAGCATATCCGCGTGGAGAGCTTCCACGATGACATTACCAATAACCTCATAGAGTGCTTCAACAAGCAGTTCAAGGCATGGTACAAAACCAAGCAAGGCTTTTCTTCGTTTGCTTCCGCCAACAACCTCATTTCCATGTTCATCTTCTTCTACAACTTTGTCCGTCCCCATTCCGCCTTGAACGGCCTTACTCCGGCTCAGTGTGCCGGTCTTAAACTGTCCAAAAAGCGCAAACGGGAGCTTTTGCTCGTTGCGTAGAGATATTGGCTGATTTTTGGGTCCTAACTTTTCATGTTTACTTTACAGTGCCTAATAGGCACAAAGGAGGAATTGCGCATGATGGGACAACAAAATGGACAGATGGGGAGGATGGCCTTAGCTCTGGAAGAACTGATTTTGTTCGACCTTCTCCATGATATTTTGACGCCCTACTATTCCCTGAATAGCTGACCATCGGTGGATACAGTCCGTATGTTTCAAATACTTGCTGGTTGGCCATCTGTATGGAGTAAGATCAGAACGCCCCCTGCTGGAAGAAGTACGGCTGAATTTAGCTTTATCGATGGTTCTGCAGATTTGGACTGTGTGATAAAAGACCTGTTGGCAAGACCCGGAACCAGACTGAAATTCTCACATTCAGCTCGGTTCGGGGTCTTGTCAACAGGTCTCTTTTTTGTAGCCCACAAGCGGCGCGGCTGCTTGTGGGGACCTGGAAGTGATGTTACGTGCGCGGGGCAAATAAAATGCCTTTGTACCGAGGTTTTGGGGCAGAGTCCAAAATGCTTGTGCAGCGTGCGGCGGGGCCCTGCTCTGCGGAGGCGGGAGGAAGATGGGGCTGCCTCTATTCCTCGTCCAGCTTGAGCACGGCCATGAACGCCTCAGTCGGGATCTGTACGGTCCCAAGAGAGCGCATCTTTTTTTTGCCCTCTTTTTGCTTTTCCAGCAGCTTTTTCTTGCGGGTGATGTCGCCGCCGTAGCACTTGGCCAGCACGTCCTTGCGCATGGCCTTGACGGTTTCCCGGGCGATGACCTTGCCGCCGATGGCGGCCTGCACCGGCACCTCGAAGAGCTGGCGGGGAATGTTCTCCCGGAGCTTTTCGCACAGCCTTCTCGCCCGGGGGTAGGCCTTGTCCCTGTGCGCGATGAAGGAAAGCGCGTCCACCTGGTCGCCGTTGAGGAGCAGGTCCACCTTCACCAGCTCGGAGGCCTGGTACCGGTCCAGTTCATAGTCCAGGGAGGCGTAGCCCTTGGTGCGGGCCTTGAGGGTGTCGAAGAAATCGTAGATGATCTCGCCTAGGGGCATGGAGTAATGCAGCTCTACCAGGTTGGTGTCCAAATACTGCATATCCTTATATTCGCCCCGCCGCTCCTGGCACATGGGCATGATGTTGCCCACGTAGTCCGGCGGGGTGACGATGGACACCTTGGCGTAGGGCTCCTCGGCCAGCTCGATGACCGCCGGGTCGGGATAGTTGTGGGGATTGTCCACCATGACCACCGAGCCGTCGGTCTTGGTGATGCGGTAGATGACCGAAGGCAGGGTGGTGATGAGGTCCAGGTCGAATTCCCGCTCCAGGCGCTCCTGAATGATCTCCATGTGGAGCATGCCCAGAAAACCGCAGCGGAAGCCGAAGCCCAGGGCGGCGGAGGACTCCGGTTCAAAGGACAGGGAAGCGTCGTTGAGCTGGAGCTTCTCCAGCGCGTCCCGCAGGTCGGGATACTTGCTCCCGTCCTCGGTATAGATGCCGCAGTACACCATGGCCCGGGCGGGGCGGTACCCGGGCAGCGCCCCGGCGGCCGGGCGCTCCGCACCGGTGACGGTGTCGCCCACCTGGGTATCCTTCACATTTTTGATCGAGGCCGTGAAATAGCCCACCTCGCCCGCGATGAGCTCGTCGCAGCGCTCCATGCCCAGAGGGAGCAGATGGCCGCACTCCAGCACCTCGTAGGTGGCGCCCGAAGCCATCATCCGCACCTTCATACCCGTCCGGATAGCGCCCTCCATGACCCGGAAGTACACGATCACGCCCCGGTAGGCGTCGTATTGACTGTCGAAGATCAGCGCCTGCAGGGGCGCGTTCACGTCCCCCTTGGGGGGCGGGACGTTTTTGACGATATCCTCCAGCACCGCATCGATATTGATGCCTACCTTGGCGGAGATCTCGGGCGCGTCCTGAGCCGGAATGCCGATGATATTCTCGATCTCGTCCTTCACCCGCTTGGGGTCGGCGGCGGGCAGGTCGATCTTGTTGAGCACCGGCAGGATCTCCAGATCGTGCTCCAGGGCCAGAAAGGTGTTGGCCAGAGTCTGGGCTTCGATGCCCTGGGCGGCGTCCACGATCAGCACTGCGCCCTCGCAGGCGGCCAGGCTGCGGCTGACCTCATAGTTGAAGTCCACGTGGCCCGGGGTATCGATCAGGTTGAGCTCATAGGTCTGGCCGTCCTCCGCCTTATAGTTCAGACGCACGGCCCGGGCCTTGATGGTGATGCCGCGCTCCCGCTCCAGGTCCATGTTGTCCAGCAGCTGGCTGGCCATCTCGCGGGCTTCCACCGCGTTGCATTTTTCGATCAGCCGGTCGGAAAGCGTGGACTTTCCGTGGTCAATATGCGCGATAATGGAAAAGTTGCGGATTTTGGATTGGTCGGTCAATCAAAACACCTCCGTAGGAAGGTCCGCGCTGGGGCCCCGCACAGCGGGGCGGCGCACAGCGCCGGAATCAAAATCAGAAACGGGATCTGAGCAAAGCCGTGAGGCTTTGCCGCGGGGAGCGGCAGCGCAGCGGGCAGCCCCCCGGCTTCCGCCGGGGACGGGGGACACAGGGCCGGCCCCGGCGCGGCCGGTGTGGGCGGTCCGGCAGGAGTAAAACCGTTGGCATCGGCCGGCCGTGCGGCCGCGCGGCTCAGCGGTCGTTCCGGCGGGCTTCCACCCGGCGGTTGATGCGGGCGCCGGTGGTGTGGATGATCTGCAGAAGGGATTGATACAGGCCGGGGTAGCTTTCGGTAAGCGCATCGTTGTTCATGGGCGGGAAGGTGCCCTTTTCTTTGGCGTGGGTGGCCAGAGCGTCCACATAATCGGCCTCGGCACAGATCATGTCGGCCCGGGGCACGCCCACGACGAAATGGCGGGCGGGGACGGAGAAAAAGTCCTCGTTCTGCGTGCCGTTGGCCCGGAACAGATGCCGGAACATGGTATAAACGGCGGTGCCCAGGTAATCGGCGGCGGCGGAGATGGCCTGCTTGCTGCCGGTTTTGCCCAGCAGGTCGAAGAGCACGCCCACCGAGTTGACCAGCAGCTTTTTGTTCAGCGTAGCCATGATGCTGCCGTGGAGCACATTGTCCTTTTCCGCGGAGTAATCGTACAGCTCGTCGGCGGAGACGATGGTGGTGCCGTCCCGGGACAGGGTACGCCCCAGAAGAAAGTCCGCCGACACATGATAGTAATTGCAGGCCTTGACCACGAAAGCCAGACCGGGTTCACGCACGCCGTTCTCATAATGGGAGAGCAGCGCCTGGCTGATCCCCAGGTCCTTGGCGGCCGCACGCTGGGAGACGCCCCGTTCCTGGCGCAGCAGGGACAGGCAGCGGGAGAAATCAGAAGCCATAATACACCTCAACCAAAAAACAGTGAGTATAGTATAAAAGCGGGAATACCAAAAGTAAAGTGGATTTTTTCACAATCTTGTACCCTTTTGGGATTGAGCTTGGCGGAAGAATGGGTGTATAATAAAAAGAAAGCCGGAAAGACCGGCAATTTGACCGATTTTAATTCAAACGGAGGTAATTCCCATGTCCATGCATATGTTCCAGCAGCTCATTGATACCTTGAAGAAGGACCCCAGGAAAATCGTTTTTACCGAGGGTACCGATCCCCGCATCCTGGAGGCCAGTGCCCGCCTGCTGGCCGGCAACTTCCTTACCCCCATCCTGGTGGGCAGCGAGCAGGAGGTCCACGCCGCCGCCGAGGAGTCCGGCTTCAACATCCGCGGCGCCCAGATCATTGACCCTGAGACCTACGAGGGCATGGACGAGATGGTACAGACCATGGTGGAGCTGCGCCGCGGCAAGATGACCGCCGACGAGTGCCGCGCCGCCCTGAAGAAGGGCAACTACTTCGGCACCATGCTGGTAAAGATGGGCGTGGCCGACTGCCTGCTGGGCGGCGCTACTTATTCCACTGCCGATACCGTGCGCCCGGCGCTGCAGCTGATCAAGACCAAGCCTGAAAACAAGATCGTTTCCTCCTGCTTCATCATGGTCCGCGAGCGGGTGGGCGACAACGAGGTGCTGGCCATGGGCGACTGCGCCATCAACATCGACCCCAGCGAGGATGAGCTGGTGGAGATCGCCCTGGAGACCGCCAAGTGCGCCAAGATTTTCGGGATCGACCCCAAGGTGGCCTTCCTGAGCTATTCCACCAAGGGCTCCGGCAAGGGCGAGGATGTGGACAAGATGCGCAATGCCTGCGCCAAGGCCAAGGCTGCCGCGCCCGATCTGGCCATTGACGGCGAGATGCAGTTTGACGCCGCCGTTTCTCCTACCGTGGGCCAGCTCAAGTTCCCCGGCTCTCCCGTGGCGGGCTACGCCAACACCTTCGTCTTCCCCAACATCAACGCCGGCAACATCGGCTATAAGATCGCCCAGCGCCTGGGCGGCTTCGACGCCTACGGCCCCATCCTGTTGGGCCTGAACGCTCCCATCAACGACCTCTCCCGCGGCTGCAACGCCCAGGAGGTCTACTCCATGGCCATCATCACCGCGGCCTTGAAGTAAGCGATTTGTCTCAATGGAAAGGGTCCCGCGCAGCAGCTGCCGCGCGGGACCCTGGATTTATTTTTGCGGGAACTGCAAAAGCAGGTAAAAGACGCCGCCGGACAAGGCCCGGCGGCGTCACAGCGTGTCGAACAAGCCCTCCCGCAGGGAGTTCCGCCGCCCGCAGGCGGCGGAATAAAATGAAGTCCAGGCCGTTCCAAGGACATGTGCCTTGGAACGGCCACTTCTCACGAAATTTTTGCCAACAATTTCGTGAGAAATCGAGGTGAAAATTTCGTGTATTCCTTCTCGAAAAAGTGGCTTTGCCACTTTTTCGTGTGTCTCGCGCCGCCGGGCACGGCCCGGCGGCGCGCCGTTTGATGGAACTGTTAATAATTAAATCCGCCGAAGGGCCAGTTGTAATAGCCGTTGCCCTGCTGCTGAGACTGGATGGACTGGCTGTACTGCTGGTAGAGCTCATCCATGGCGTCCGAGCGGGCTTGATTGTCCTCATCCAGTGTGACCTGGACGGTCTGGGAAGCGCCGTCCCGATATACGGTGAAGGTGACGGTATCCCCGGCCTTATAGTTCTTCACCGCGGACTTGAGCTGCGTGGTTCCGCTCACGGCGGAGTCGTCCACGGCAGTGATGATGTCCCCCACCTGGAGACCGGCCTTCTGGGCGCAGGAACCGTCCAGGATGGCGGTAATCTCCGCGCCGGCGGGAATACCATAGCGCTGGGCGGAGGAATCCACGTCGTTCATGAGGATGCCCACATTGGGCTTGCCGGTGACATAGCCGTTCTCAATGATGCTGGTGACCATGTCCTTCACATCGTTAATGGGGATGGCAAAGCCAATGCCCTCGATGGAGGCCTCGGAGGAGGAGGCGCTGCTGGAATACTTGGCGGATACGATGCCCACCGCCTGGCCGTACCGATCAAACAAAGGGCCGCCGGAGTTGCCGGAGTTGATGGCGGTGTCCGTCTGGAGCATATTCATAATGGTGCCGTCGCTCATGGTGATGGTGCGGTCCTTGGCGGAGACCAGCCCCCCGGTGAGGGTAAAGGTCAACTCCCCCAGAGGATTGCCGATGGCATAGACGCTCTCGCCCACGGCCAGGGCGTCGGAGTCGCCCAACGTCACGGCGTGCAGGCCGGCGGCCTCGATCTTCAGCACCGCGATATCATTTTCTTCCTCGCCGCCCACCACTACGGCGTCGTAGCTGGAGCCGTCGGCGAAGGTGACCTTGATGTCGCTGACACCGTCGATGACGTGGTAATTGGTCAGGATGTAGCCGTCGGAGCTGATGACGAACCCGGAACCGGATACGGCGTTGCGTACCGTCTGGCCCCAGACGTTGGTGGTCACGTCGCCGTTGACGCCTACCACGCAGTCCAGATTGGCCGCGTAGATCTGCTCGGCGGTGAGGACGGTCTTGCCGTCCACGTTTGCCAGGGAGACGGCGGCCGTAGGACGGCTGCCTTCGTAGACGGTGGTGGAGGAGCCGAAGAAGCCGGAACTCTTCAAAGCCATCGCGCCCGCGCCGCCGGCCAGACCGCCCGCGATGGCGCACACAAGACCCACGGCCACAAATTTGGCGGCAAAGCCCTTCTTTTTCTTGGGCGGCTCGGGATCGCTGACCTGATAGTGGATGGTCTCTATGGGCTCCCGCTCCTCAGGGGGTCTGTTATAATCGCTGTAATACATAACTGGTCTCTCCTTTGACGGGTTCGGTTTTCTTTGGAACAAGTCCTAGGATAAACGGAAAATGTGTATAAAACATGAAGATTTTTTGCACGTTTTTTAAATTCAAAATACGCCATACGCCCCGGAGGAGCACAAGCTCCTCCGGGGCGTATTTTTGAAGGGATCAGATCCGCAGCGCCCTGGTGACGGTGACGGCCCGGGCACCGGGGCCGATGTGGCAGGCTACGCTGAGGGAAAGCGGGTCCATGTGGATGGGATAGCCGGGAAAGGCCTCCTCCAGTTCGGACAGCCACTCCTGGGCGCTCTCCGCCTCGCCGGTGAAGGCCGCGGCGAGGTGCAGGTCTTCGGGACCCCGGCAGTCCGGGAAATCCCGGGCGATGGTCTGAAGGATCGCGTCGATCATGGCCTTTTTGGCGGCCTTCCAGCCGCGGGTCTTGGAAAAGGCGTCCAGCTTTTCCCCCTTGATGCGCAGCACCGGCTTGAGGTTGAGCACCGTGCCGACGGCGGCGGCGGCGGGGGTGAGGCGGCCGCCCTTCTTCAGGTACTTCAGGGTATCCACCGTGATATAGATATCGGAATCGAACCGGGTCTGCTCCAGAAGCGTCCGGATTTCCTCCGCGCTCCGGCCCGCCGCGGCCAGGGCCTTGGCGTCCAGCACAGACTGGCGCAGGGTGACGGAGATGCGCTGGTTGTTGACCACCTCTACCCGCCCGTCGTAATCCTGGGCCAGCATGATGGCAGTCTCGCAGGAGCTGCTCAGACCGCTGGACATGGGAATATGCACCACGGCCTCGTGGTCCTGCAGGAGCCTGTCCCACAGCTCGGTCACATCCCCCGGGGCGGGCTGGGTGGTCTTTACGTCGGCGTCCGCGGCCAGATGCCGGTAGAACTGCTCCTGGCTCAGGGTGATATCCTCTAAAAACAGCTCGTCGTTGATATAAAAGGGCATGGGCAGTACGAAGACCCCAAGCTCCCTGCTTTGGGCCTGGGTGATGCCGCTGTTGCTGTCGGTCACGATCGCAATGTTTCCCATAGTAAACCTCTCTCACAAAATGCGTTCTCACAGCATACAAGCATTATATCGGATTGTCGGAAAAAGTCAAGGAGGGCGCCTTGGCCGGAACGGGCGCCGGTGGAAGGGACAGGCTCATATCTGTTTCCTCCCATGCATACTCTGGAGTATCACGACCGATAAGGATGATGAAACATGAAGCACAAGCAGAACATTCACTGGAGCCGTCTTCTGCGCCGGGCGCTGGCGCTTTTCCTGGCCACCCTGGCGGCCTGGCTGCTGCTGGTGTGCGCCGGGGCGGGGGCGGCCGCAAATGCCTTCAAGAGCTTGGGGGAGAGTTCCGCCTTTGTCTCGGCCGCCCTGGCGGCCGAACTGGGGGAGGTGGCCCGGGCGGACAGCCCCCGGGGCGCGCTGGACGGCTGGGGGCGGCTGGTGGTGGACCAGTCCCCGCTGCTGCGGGGCGCGGAGGGCGCGGTAGAGCGGTATCTGGGCGCGGAAGCGCCGGGAAATTCCGCCACGCCGGTGGAGGAGCTTCCCGCCGGACAGCCCGCCCGGGACCACGACGACATTGCCGAGCAGCCCGAGGCCGTGGCTGCGCCGGAGGACATCGTGGCCCGCACCCTGGTGCCCACCAGCACCCAGGGCTATGAATTTGCCGATGGGGTCTACCTCTATAACCGCACCAAGCTGACGGTGGACCTGGCGGCGGCGGTGGCGGAGCCGGTGGAGATCGCCCTGACGGGAGAGGGACCCCAGATCCTCATCGTACATACCCATGGCACGGAGGCCTACACGCAGGACGGGACCGATCTCTATCAGCCCTCGGACAACAATACCCGCACGCTGGACGAGGCGTATAACGTGGTGCGGGTCGGGGATGAGATCGAGCGGGTGTTCACGGAAATGGGCCTGAGCGTGGTCCACGACCGCACCCTGTACGACTACCCGCAGTACAACGGCGCATACGACCGTTCTGCGCAGGGCGTCAGCGCCTACTTGGAGCAATATCCCTCCATTCAGATCGTGCTGGACGTGCACCGGGACGCCCTGGTGGGGGAAGACGGCACGGTGTATAAGGCCCTCACCGAGATCGACGGGGTAAAATCCGCGCAGGTCATGCTGGTGCTGGGGTCCAGCGAGGGGGGCGAGCACCCGGACTGGACGGCCAACCTGGCACTGGCCGCCAAGGTCCAGCAGAGCATGAACAACCTCTATCCCACCCTGGCCCGGCCGATGGCCCTGCGGGCCGCCCGCTATAACCAGCAGCTCTCCACAGGGTCCCTGCTGGTGGAAGTGGGCTGTCACGGCAATACCCTCCAGGAGGCCCTTTCCGGAGCCCGGCTCTTTGCCCGGGCCGCGGGACAGGTGCTTTTGGGACTAAAAAAGTAAACGGCGCCCGCCCGGAAGCTCTGCTTCCGGGCGGGCGCCGTTCAGCGCAGATGCTTTTTGACCTGGATTCCAAGCCTGCGGATGCGGGCATAGAGGGTATTGTGGCAGAGACTATGCTGCCTTGCATCACCAGTGAGCACACCGGCAGATCACTGCTGTTTGTACAAAATCGATCCATACGGAACAACAAAGCCGGAAGGCAAGAGAGGACGGAAACAAATCATGGAAAGCGAGATCAAGAAATACGGTTGTTTTGTCAAGGGCGTGGAGCAGAAGTATCCCAACGTTGCACCCGGCACCCCCATCTACGCCAACGCCGTGGTGGTGGACAACATCGTGTATGTGTCGGGGATGACCGCCCAGAAGTTTGAGGACGGCAGCTGTACCACCAACACCATGCAGGATCAGATGTGGGTGGCCCTGAGCAAGATGAAGCAGGTCTTGGAGGAGGCGGGCAGCTGCCTGGAGAACGTGTTCA
>NZ_JALFGV010000034.1:0-10726 GCF_022777125.1 Lawsonibacter sp. | reverse complement strand
CGGCCATATCCGCGTCGGCATGGAGGACAACGTCATGTACTCCAAGGGCAAGCTGGCCGACAGCAACGTGCAGTTTGTCGACCGCGCCCGCCGCGTCATCGAGGAGTTCGGCAGGGAAGTCGCCACGCCCGACGAGGCCCGCGAGATCCTCAGCCTGAAGTAAACTTCCCCGCAGAACAGCCCATAAAAAGGCTGCGGAGCATTGCAGAGAAAGCAATGCTCCGCAGCCTTTCGCTTGCCAAAAAAGACTCCGCGCCAGGTTCTCCGTGCCGCCGCCCGCTCAAGATCCCAGAGGCTCTCCGGCCAGGACGACCCGGATGCGTCCCCGGATGCGTTGACGGCCCACCAGAAGGTAGCTGCAGCACCGCCGCGCCGGGCACATACAGCCTGCGGCCGGGTCGGGATCGTCCACAGAGCCACGCAGCGGCCCAGCTTGGCGCAGGGCGCGGCCAGCCCCCGCCCGGTCCGGGGTACGGGTTGGGCCTGCATATGGTCGGCCCGCAGCCTTTCCAGCGTCGCCCGCACCTGCGCCTCCGGCACGGCCGTCCGCGCCGTCATTCCCCCGCCATGCCGCAGGCGGCGGTCTTTACGACCTCCACCGCTGCGTCAATGCCGATGCGGCTGTTGATGCACAGATCGTACTCCCGGCTGTCCCCCCACCGCCCGGTGGCAAAATAATTGTAATAGGAAGCGCGGGCCTTGTCCTGCCGCAGTACATAGCTCTCCAGATTGGGCTGCTCCACGTTGTACGCCTCTCGGGCCCGGCGCACGCGCTGCTCCAGCGGGGCGTAAACGAAGGTCTTCAGGCAGTACGGCTCCTCCCGCAGGATGTAGTCCGCACAGCGGCCCACGATGACGCAGGACTCCCGGGCCGCCGCCTCCTTGATGACCTTGGCCTGGGCGATGAACATCTGGTCGGGGACGGACGGGGTCTGCACGGCGCAGTACAGGTCGTACAGGAAGCTGTTGGTGGGCCGCTGGTGCTCGGCATCCCGGACAAAGTGCTCGGAAAACCCGGTCCGCTTGGCTACCTCTGCGATGAGCTGCTTGTCATAAAAGGTGACGCCCAGCTCCTCCGCCAGCCGCTGGGCGATGAGCCGTCCGCCGGAGCCATACTCCCGGCCGATGGTGATGACGATGTGTTTCATAGGGACACCTCCTCTTCTGCTTTCAGTATAATCGATTTTCCTTGTCCCGTCAAAGGAAAAAGCGGTCCTTTTCCCGACCGTCCCTGCGCTGCGCCATGGGGTGGGACACGCTGAGAGGCAGCCGGCGCCTTCCCCTGGCAGAGTGATCTCTCCCAGGGGAAGGCGCCGGTGCAGGGCCCTATACCGTGAAAACAGTGCTCTTACGACTGAGCACGCAGAAGATTCCCTCCGGACGAATGGCCGCACCCGTGGCCGGCGGGCCCCCGCTACAGGGAGGAGCCGATGATTTCGGAGACCTTGACCTTCCGGTCCTCCCGCAGGGAGCGGGTCGCCGCATCTGCGGTGGCGATGGCGGCCCGGGCCGCCTCGCCGGTCAGCAGCGGCCGGAACTCGTCTGTGACGGGATCGCCATGCATGATGCCGTTAAAGAACTTCATCTCATTCTTCATGATGCCGTGCAGCCACAGCGGCGGCTTTTTGCCCGGGCGGCCGTATTGGATGGCGCCGTCCATCTCAGTGCTGTGGTAGATGTAGGTGCGCTGATCGTCCTCCGCCTGGTTCTCATGGAGCAGGAAGTGCTCCTCCGGGCCGTCCACGGTCTTTACAGTCATCCCGGCATTACACATGTCCAGACGGATATAACCCTTCGTTCCCTGGATCAGCACATAATGTTCCGGATAATGGAAGGCGGAGCCATACTCAACCACAGCATAGGTGTTGTTTCCAAACTCCATGAGCAGAAAGAGCATATCATCTTCATCACCGAACCGCTCCCCCTGATGCGCCACATTCCCGCCGGTCATGGTGACTTCGGTAGCATGTCCCATGAGGAACTGGATGCAGTCCACCTCATGGATGTGGTGATAGAGGTGCCCGCCGGACTTGGACCGAAGCTTTTTCCAGCTGATGGAAGGCTGGGGTTCCTCCCAGCCGTTGCGGGCGGAGTGGCAATAGAGGAGCTTGCCGATCTTGCCCTCGGCGATCAGCTGTTTGGCATGGCGCACGCCCCGAAAAAAGTTCATCACATGACCGGCCATAAAGACGACGCCGCTTTCCTGACAGGCGCGCACCATCTCGTCGCAGTCCGCATAGCTCAGGGCAATGGGCTTTTCGCAGAAAACGTGCTTTTTATGCCGTGCGGCCGTCAGGACGGGATCCTTGTGCAGGTAGTTGGGGGTAGCCACGATGACCGCATCCACATCCGCACGAGCGCAGAGCGTATCCAGATCGGTCTCGCAGTCGCATTTCAGCTCTTTGGCAACAGTCTCCCCGTTTTCCGGGTCCAGGACGGCCACGATCCGGGCCCCCTCCTGCGTATTCATGATACGCCCCAGCTCCGCGCCGAAATAGCCGGTGCCGACGATGGCGTAGCCAATGTTTTTCATAACAATTCCTCCCTATAGAAAATACGGCATGAAAACCCTACTTGATGGAACCCTGCGCCAGACCGCCTGCGATCTTCTTCTGTATGAGCATGAAGAAGATGACGGAGGGGATCACCACCATGGCGGAAGCTGCCATCATAACGCCCCAATCCAATACCTCCTGGCCCTCCAGGGACTTCAGCGCCACCGCCACCGTCATTTTTTCGCTGGAGTTCATCAGGATCAGGGAATAGAGAAACTCGTTCCAGGCGTTGATAAAGGTGTAGATGGCCACCGCTACCAGTCCGGGGGCCACGATGGGCAACACGACCCGGCCGAAGACCTGCAGCTTGTTGGCCCCGTCCACCCGGGCCGCCTCTTCGATCTCCAGCGGCACCGTTTGAAAGAAGCCCACCAGCAGCCAGATCGCGTAGGGGACCGAGAAGGACAGGTACACGATAACCAGGCCCACCCGGCTGTTCATCAGCCCGGCCTGGCCCATGATGATGGAGTAGGGCACCGCCAGCAGGATCGGCGGGAACATGTAGGTGGTGATCAGGACACGGGTCATGATCTTGCCGAATTTGGGGAAAAAACGGACCACACCGTAGGCCCCAAGCGCGGAAACCGTGATGGCAATCAGAGTAGTGGAGACCGCTACAACAATACTGTTGCCCATATTGGATCCAAAATGGAGCTGCCCAATCACGGTGCGGAAATTATCCAGGGTGAGCGTCTTGGGAAAAAAGGCCGTGGGATCTCCGATCATTTCCCCTTTGCCCTTCACGGAGGAGAGCAGGATCCACATCAGCGGAAAAGCTGCGACGATGGCCAAAACCGTCAAGTAAAGATAACTGACGGTATCACCGAACCAGCCGCGCTTCAGCAGGCGTTTGCGTCCCATCAGGCCCCCTCCTTTTCCCATTTATCCAGAATCTTAAAATAGAACATGCATACAATCAACAGGAAGATCAGCAACAGTACTGTGACGGCCGAGGAACGCCCCAGCTGCTTCAGGCCCCAGCCCACGTTATAGGCGTAGATGGGCACCGTCTGGGTCAGGTTGGCCGGCCCGCCGCCGGTGATGAGGTAGATCGTGTCGAAGTTGTTAAAGACCCAGATCGTGCGCAGCACCACCAGCAGGCCTACCACTACCCGGATATGGGGCAGTGTGATATGGACGAACGACTGCCACGGCGACGCGCCGTCCAGCTGGGCGGCCTCATACTGGTCCTTGGGGACCGTCTGGAGCGCGGAGAGCACGTTGACCATGATCAGCGGCGCGCCGAACCAGATATTGATGAACACCAGCGTAGGAAACACCAGCCCTCCGCTGCTGAAGAACTGGGGCGCGCTTTGGCACAGCCCGATCTTTACCAGGAAATTGGGCAAAAAGCCGGATACGCCGTTTAAAATCCACTTCCAAGACAGGGCGATGACGATAGAGGGGAACGCCCAGGGGATAATCAGCAGCGTACGGTAGATCCCCCTGCCGTGACGGATCCGCTCCAGCGCCAGGGCGGCGGTAAAGCCCACGACGATCTGTCCGATCAGTGAGACGATCGTCCACCTCACGCTGGTCAGGAAGGACATCCAGAAGTCTTTGTCTGTGAGGATCTTGATGTAGTTATCAAAGAAGACGAAATCATATCCGGGTTTGATGAGGTGTTTGGAGGTGAAGCTGTAAAAAATACTGGAAACCACCGGATACAGCAGCAGCAGGCCCACCACCAGCAGCGCCGGCAGGATAAAGCAGAACCCGGCAATCTTCGTCCGATAGCGGTTGTTCAATCTCATAGTAAACCCCCTCTCAGGAAACCGGCGGGGGCGAGTGGTCGCCCCCGCCGGTTGTTCGGGTCATTTATCCGTGGTCAGCCAACGGTCTCAAACAGGTCGTTGAGCTTATCCTCGGCCGCCTTCGCCGCCTGCTCCACAGGTGTTCCGTTGATGACGATATCCTGGAACATGCTCTCGATCACGCCCTGACTGGTCAGCAGACCTGCCTCGGGACGGGGGCCGTTTTCCATACCGATGGCAGTCCCCTCGCCCACAGCCTTGCTGATGACGTCCTTTGCATGGGAGAACTTCTGCACCATGGGGTCGGACAGGAACTGCTCGTTATCGGCGATCTCCTTCAGCGCGGGCAGCATACCCACGGGGACGGACAGCAGGAAAGGCACGTAATTCTCCGGCTCATACAGATATTTGATGAACGCTTCGCAGATCTCGGGGTGCGCGGAGTTCTTCCAGATGACCATGGGGATGTTGGAGGTCTCATAGCCTACCTGGGGATCGCCCTTGTTGATGGTGGGCATGGGGGCGCAGTCGATCTGGTCCAACAGCTCGGGCGCGTTGGTCTCCACACCGCCGATCTGGAAGCCGGAGTTGTAGTCAAAGCAGATTTTTCCGGTGTAGTACAGCGTGGCCTGATCCAGCACGTTAAAGTTGATGGAGTCCGTGGGGGAACAGTCTTTGTACACCTTGACCCAGTAGTTGATGCCGTCAATAGCGGCCTGGCTGGTCAGATTGGCCTTGCCGTCCTCGGTAAGCAGGGTCTCGCCCGCACTGCGGACATAAAAGTTCAGGAAGCGGGTGGCCATCATATCGTTGGTGCCCATAGGGACGGAAGTGCCGTAAGCGTTGCCGCCCTCGCCTTCGGTAATGATCTTGGACGCCTCGTAGAGCTCATCCCAGGTGGTGGGGACCTCCAGATTGTACTTCTCCAGCAGATCCTTGTGGTACCACATAACCTGCGCGTGGGAGTACAGAGGTACTGCGTAGCAGTGCCCGTCCTCGGCGGTCATCTCGACAAGGGGGGCTTCATAGAAACGGTCCCGGCCCATGGAATCGATCAGGTTGTCCATGGGGATGATGGCGTCGGCATCGATCATCTCTACCACGTGGTTGGGCAGCGCTGTGGACATATCGGGCACATTGCCGGAGGCCAGGCCGGTGGTCCACTTGGTATAGAAGTCGGCCCAGGAGAAGGTCTCGATCGTGATCTTCACGCCGGGGTTGTCGGCCATAAACTGGTCGGCGGCCGCCTGGATGGTCTCCAGCCGGGGCCCTTGGGTAAACGAATGCCAGAAGGTGATCTCACCTTCCAGCGCGGCGGGGTCGCGGGAGCCGGTCTCCGGTGCGCCGCCGGTCTGAGCGGTTGCGGGCGGCGTATCGCTGTTGCCGGAGGGAGTGGAGCTGTTGCCGCAGGCGGCAAGGCAGGTGAGCAGCATCACGCTGGCCAGGAGCAAAGACAGTGCTTTTTTCATAATTTCCTCCTTCACTTCAATCGGCTTTTTGTTGGTTTTGTCTGCACCCTCATTATAAAACTCCCCAGTGTATTTCATAGAGCAAAAATTACCAAAAGATAGCATAAAACGCTTATGATATAATCGTTTTATTTCTGCCTCAGGCGCGGGACGCCGCGCGGTATTCCTGAGGCGAGACACCGAAGACCGATTTGAAGATGCGGGCAAAGTAGTTGGCGTCGTCAAACCCGACCTCATAAGCGATGGTGGAAATGCGCTCGTTGGTGACCAGCAGGCGGCGGGCCGCCGTCATCATGCGCAGGTCTTTGACAAAGGCCCCGGGGGACTTTCCGGTATGCTCCCTGAACAGCCTCCGCAGGGAGGAGGGACTCATATCCGCCATCCGGCAGAGAAATTCCGAGTCGAAGGGCTCCGACGGATGGGCCACCAGATAGTCCACCACCACCTGGATACGGGGGTCCCGCTTGATGGAATGGGACCGGTTCTCCCGGCGGCGCAGGCCTTCCACCGAAAAGTCGGCCTCCGGCAGCTCGCTCTCTTCGACCCGGGCTTCCGGCGTCCGTTCCACCAGCCAGGCCAGGATGAGCTCCAGGTTGCCCCGGATGCGGAAGAGCTTTCCGGAATTCTGGGTGGTTGCGTTCTGGTACACCTGCTGGAAATACCCCAGCACTTCCCCGTCCGCTCCCCGGGTCACGCGGGGGATGTGGAAGTACTCCGCCAAAAAGTCGCTGCCGTCCAGCTGGACCGTGACGGTGAAGCGGATGGAGATGAACTCGAACTCCTCGCCCAGGGCATGACACTCCAGCTGGCAGCCCTCAGGGATATAAAAGATCTCGTTCTCCCCTACCAGGTACTCCTCCCCATTCACCCGGAACACCGCGCTGCCCTTGAGGATATAGCGCAGCATGCAGTAGGGCACGTAACTCTCCGGGTACGCCCATCCCCTGCGGAAGACATACCGATCCACATACAAAAAGATCAGGCGCATGGAAGAATACAGCGACTGTGGGATATGCATCGTTTCCCCTCCCTCCATCGGACAAAAAACGCAGTTTGTAACCGTTTCATGCTAATTATAAGCGAACTATACCGTTGGGTACAAGTGAAATTGCTGTTATAATAAAGAAAAAACGCGCATGAATCGAATGCAGACTGGGAGTGAGCCGCTATGGAAGCTGTAACAGGTTACTACCCCGCGCCGGAGCAGGTGGATGCCTGGTGCGATGCACTGCTGGAGCGGACGCGGCAGGTCCGCGTACAGGGCGAATGCCTTGCGTACGACCCTCTTACCGAGCCCTTCGGCAACTGCCCCAATACCCTGGTCAACCGGTATGTGCGCTTCACGGCCTCCGACGGGCGCAGGGCCTTCTACGGCTACTGGCAGCCCGCGCTCAAGACGCCGGCGCCGCTGCTCATCAACCTGCCGGGATACGGTGGATTTATGAGCCTGCACCCCCAGCTCTGCGACCAGAATTTCCATATTCTTCACGTCTCCCCTCTGGGCTACGTGACCCCCTCCGGCGCGGACTGGAGCCTGGCCCTGCCTGACCGGAACTGGCCCGTGCTGCCCAACACCGCCCTGGGCGCGCCGGGCGGCTATGAGGACTGGCTGTCCGACGTGCTGCTGGCTGTGCGCTGGGCGCTGGAGCGGCCCGATGTGCTGCCTGACCGCCTGTCCTTCTTCGGTACCAGCCAGGGGGGCGGCGGCTCCCTGCTGCTCGCCTCCCTTTTGGGGCCGGAGCGGGTGCGCTGCGTCTGCGCCGACCTGCCCTTCCTCACGGACTTTCCCCACACTGGCCTGAACGGGGAGGCGTACGGTCTGCTGCGTCCGGTCCGGGGCCAGGTCGAACCGGAGGCGTTCTGGCGCCGTCTGGGCCTGGTGGACACCGTGAGCCATGCCCACCGGCTGAGCATGCCTGTCATGCTCTCCTCCGGCGGCGCGGACGACACCTGCCCGGCCGCCACGGTCGAACGGCTTTTCTCCCGCCTGCCCGGTACGAAGCAGTACACCTACCTGGAACACCAGACCCACACCCACTCCCGCTCCAGCATGGTCCTCTTCTCCGCCTGGCTCCACCTGTACGCCTGAGGCTCTTTTACAGCGGCCGGTCCTCGATGGGGCGCCTTTCGCCCACCTCGTTCCGCGGAGCGGGCGGCTCCTGGGGCCCGCCGGCCCAGCCGGCGGTCTTCCGGGTACGGCAAAGCGGCCCTGCATGCACATCGCGCAAAGCGGTTTGCATGCAGGGCCGCTGTTTGTCGGGAACGCGGCAGCGTCATGTTTTCAGGAAGCTGCGCTCCGCGGCCCGGTAAACGGCCTGTATCGGGACGGGGTACCCGTCATGCCGCTGTGCCGCTGGGGCAAAGCGTTTCGGCCGCCCGATCCCGGCCGGCAGGTCAAAGCACTCCTGCGCCGCACACGGCGGCCAGCCGGGCGGGTCGCGCCTATCGTTCGGCCATCGTGATCTGGAACCGGAGGCCGGGTGCGCCGGCAAACGCGATATAACCGCCCTCCGGCAGGGTCACCGCGGTATCTCCCCACATCCAGGAGGCGGCAACGGTCTGACCGTTTCCGTCGTACACCGTAAAACCGCCTCCCTCGGGCACCTGGACCTGCACATGCTTTCCGGCGGCGCTCCCGGTCCGATACCAGCGGATGTAACCGTCGCTTTGAATGGTGGAATAGGAGCCCGCGCCGGCATAGATCGCCGGGACGGCGGCCGCGTCCATGCAGAGCATGCCGGAGGTCTGTGCGTACTCCACCCCATCCTGTTCAAACAGGCGCACGTTCTGCCAGTCGCGGCCCGCCAGGCCTGGGATGACCGCCACGCCCTCGGCGTAGTTCTCATCCACGATACGGTCAAAGGCCATATAGCCCGGCAGGCTGGCCAGTCCGGCCGCCGGCAGCGCCAGGGCCAGGGCCTGCGAGCTATACTTTTCGTTCAGGCAGAGGTAGATCTTCCCGTTCCGGGCGTCCCAGGCCGCCTGAACCGCCTCCGGGACCGGGTTCTCCTTCAGTTTCTGGAAAACATAGCTGGAGCCCGGCAGCTCGCCCAGTCCGGGCAGTTGGATATAATACTTCTGCCAGAGATAGGTCTCTCCGTTCTCCGCCTCCACGAACCGGACCATGAGGTTCCCCGCCTCGTTTCGGAAGGAGCCGTCGCTGTGATAACGCAGGGCGCTCTCGCCCAGGGTCAGCGTCCCGTCCTCGGTCAGGGCCAGCTGCGTCACCTGGCTGGAGGAGGCATACAGCCCCGCATACGCCAGCAGCTCCTCCGGCATGGCGGCGCTCCGGGCCTGGGGCAGGCTGTGGGCCGCCGTGTCCACGTGCGTCCCCTTCCGCTCCAGGGCGGCGATCAGGATCTGGCTGGCCGCCATCTCGTTATAGGTGCTCACCCCGCCGGAGGAGAGCACGGCGCAGGACAGGCCGTATTCCGGCAGCACCACCAGACCCCCGTGATACAGGGTGGTGTCGCCCCCTTTGACCAAGGCCCGGATATCGCTGTAGGCAAACGGATACCACTGTACGCTGTCCCAGCCCAGCCCGTAGGCCATCGCGTCCTCAACGTCCTCAGGCCACAGGCCCCCGGCATACTCCGGCGCGGCCATGGCGTCCAGAGACGCCTGGGCCAGCAGCTGCGTGCCGCAGAACAGCCCGCCGAACGCGGCCAGATCGGACGCCGTGGCGTAGATGCCGCCCGTCCCGTGGACCCCAAGCGTCTCCTGCGGCAGCGCGCGGTCGCCGCTGCCCAGATAGGTCCTGGCCAGACGCGCCGGGTCAAATGGATCGCCGGGAAAATAAGTGTCTTCCAGCCCGGCGGGCTCCAAAATGGCCTGCTGCACATATTCATCGAAGTCCATGCCCGAGACCGCCTCCACCACCAGCTGGGCCAGCGTAAAGCCGTCGTTGCAGTAGACGCTGAACGCTCCGGGGGACGCCTTGAGGGTCTGGGTGCTCAGCCGCTCCAGCAGCGTATCGGCGGCCGTTTCGTCCGGGTCGTTGAAGAGAACGCCGCTGGTAAAGGTGGAGCCCATCAGGCCGGAGGAATGATTCAGGAGCATCCGCACGGTAATCTCCGCAAAACGTTCGTCCGCCATTTTGAAGTCCGGCAGGTAGGTCTTCACCGGCGTATCCAGGGCGAGACTTCCCGCCTCCGCCAGCTTCATGACGGCCGCCGTGGTGTACATCTTGCTCACCGACCCCACGCCGTAGAGGATCTCGTCGGTGAGGGCCCGGTTCTCAGTACGGGAGTAATTCCCCCGGTGGCCGGTGAGGATGATTGCTCCGTCCTCCCACAGGGCGTATTGGACGCTGTCGGCCTGGCCGTACTGCATGGCCAGTTCCGCCGCCTGATCCGCCGACGCGGCCAATCCGCTCTCCTGGGCCCCGGCGGGCAGCAGGGTCAGAGACAGGACAAGGCACAGGGCAAGCGCCCCGCAGAACATCTGTTTTCGTTTCATTGCGTCTCCTCCTTTTCATGTTCTATCATAATGCGTATGAAGCGAAAGCGCAAGCGAAACCGCCGTTCGGTCCCGCCTTCCGGTATTATCTTATACCCTCCACCCGGTGGAAGGTCAAGTCCCTTTCCCCTGAAACAGCAGCACCGCGTGTTCGCCTTTGGCGAACACGCGGTGCTGCTGTTTTGGAGGAACGCGGCAGAATCATTTTTTCAGGACGCTATACGGTACAGCCCGGCAAAAGGCCTGTATCTGGGTTACGATACCGGTTATGCCGCTGTGCCGTTGGGAGGAAAACGTCTCGGTCAGTCCGATCTCGGCCATGGTTTGCGCTCTCCGTTCAGAACGGTGTGCCGCAACTTCATTCTACCGGATCTGCAAGCCATGTCTCTTTTTAGCCCTTTTTCAATTTATGCAACTTATCGGGGCTGTTGACAAAGTCCCTTATCGAAAAAGCAAATAGGTTTTTCTTGCTTGTTTGTTGTTATTTACT
>NZ_JALFGV010000022.1:0-11004 GCF_022777125.1 Lawsonibacter sp. | reverse complement strand
CTTTGCCATCGGTCAGTGTACGCCCGGCGTGATCGCCGTCAATACCGCCACGTTTGTGGGGCAGAAGCAGAAAAGCATCCCCGGCGGTATCGTGGCGACCCTGGGACTGGTGTTCCCCTCCATCGTGATCATTTTGGTGATCGCGGCTTTTTTGCAGAGCTTCGCCGACCTGCCTGTGGTGATCCATGCCTTTGCGGGAGTACGGGCCTGCGTATGTGCGCTGATCCTTTCCAGCGTGCTCAAGCTGCGGAAGAGCTCCCTGGTGGACGGGCCTACCGCCGTTATCTTTGCAGTGGTTCTGGTGCTGGCGGTCATCGGGAATTTCATCGCCTTCGACGGGAATACGCCCTTGGGCGCGCTGCTCAACTTCCTGCTCTCCCCGGTGGTCCTGGTCGTGGCCGCCGGTGTGGCCGGACTGTGCATCCGGGGGGCGAAGGGGGCGCTGAACGCATGATCTATCTGCGCCTGTTTTACGAGTTTTTCAAGGTGGGCCTCTTTTCCGTCGGGGGCGGTCTGGCCACCATCCCCTTCCTCAGTGATATCGGCAGCCGCACCGGCTGGTTTACCCCCGGCGATCTGGCCAACATGATCGCCATTTCCGAGTCCACACCCGGTCCCCTGGGGGTGAATATGGCCACTTATGTGGGCTTTCACGTGGGCGGCGTGCCCGGCGGTGTGATCGCTACGCTGGGACTGGTCTGCCCCGCGATCGCTATCATCGCCCTCATCGCAGGCTTCCTGAAAAAATTCCGGGAAAGCCGCGCAGTGGACGCGGTCTTTTACGGACTGAGGCCCGCGTCCACCGCCCTCATCGCCGCCGCGCTGATCCAGGTGTGCTCCATCGCGCTCATGTTCCACCCGGCGACCGGCCCGGAGCAGGGTGCGTCCGCTCAGGGGTTCTACTGGCCCGCCATCCTCCTGGCGGCGGCGGTGTTTCTCTGCCTGCAGCTCAAGCCGCTGAAGAAACTCCATCCCATTGTATTCATCGCCCTGTCCGCTGCGGCGGGTATCGTGTTTCAGATGTAACTGCGCACGGCGCGAAAAGAAGGGCCCGGACAAGTCGTCCGGGCCCTTCTTTTCGCGCTTAGGTCTCGGGGCTGGCCACCAGGAAGAGGCAGTCGCTGCCGCCCTCTTCCGCGGGGAAGGCACCGTACATGGAAAAGTTGTACAGGAAACGTTCCGCCATGAGCACGCCGTAGCCGTCCTGACAGTGGTCGGTGGTGTCATAGGGATCGGCCACGATAAACACGTCGTCCTGCTCGGTCTCGGTGCCCATGGTATCGTAGCCGATGATGACCTGCCAGTGTCCGCCCCAGTCGTTCCAGCAGACCATGACCGGCTTGCCCTCGGCCAGCCAGCCCTGAATGGTATCCATCCAGACCTCCTCCGCCGGGGCCGCGTAATCCAGGGTGGTGGTGTATGTAAAGCCGCCTACGCCGTCGAACAGGTCCATAGCCTGCTTCAGCGTGGTGCCGGGATATCCCTCCAGCGCGGTGCCGTCCAGAGAGTGGCGCAGCGCGGAGAGCGTCTCCTCGTTCCAGCCGTCCAGCCGGTCGTACCAATTGAGCACCATCAGGGCGCTGGTGACGCCGCAGGCCCATTCGCTGGTCTGCTGCATGGTCTCAAAGCCGGTGAGGATGGTGCGCGTATCGCTGGACTGCATATGGTAGTAGTCCGGATGGGCAAAGTAAGGGGAATCCGGGTGGTCGCCCAGCCGCTCCACGGAGTCGGCGCCGTCCTCGGGGGAGAGGTCGACCGCGTAGGGGATCTTCATCTCGTCGGAAAAGGCGCCGGCCGCTGCCGACGCAGTTGGTGTGGCATCCACAGGGGATGCTTGGGCCGCCCCAGTCGGCTGGGCCCCTCCACCGGCGGTTTCGCCGCTGCATCCGGCCAAAAGGCCGGCGGCCAGTGTGAGGGTCAGCGCCAGAGTGACTGCTTGTTTCATTTCTCGATCTCCTTTAAAATCCGATTTCCCGCCGGCTTGCGGCGGGCTGATTGCATTATAAAGGCGAGAGGCTGGCGGCGCAATGCACAGTTTTGCCACTCTTTTCTAAAACGTTCGGGTAAAGGATAGAAGATTTGGCAAAGCTGGGCCTCTCCCAAACGGGAGAGGCCCAGCTTTGCCGAACAAGCTCCGCAGAGGCTGCGCCCGTAGGATGCAGCGCACGCGAAAAAGTGGCCATGCCGCTCAGTCCGCCAGAAGACAGCGCTCATTGCGGTCGACATAGTGGGCGTCCGCCCGGACCGTCAGGTCCCGCGGACCCGGTCCGTCGGGCAGGTAAAACCGGATGCCTGTCAACAGCAGGTCCCGGGGGAACGGACTGTGGTGGGGCGGCAGGGTAATCATCCGTACGCCCCGGCAGGCGTCCCCTTCCAGCAGCTCCAACTCCAGCGCCACCCGGCGCTCGGGAAGCAGACCCTCCAGGCGGAGGGAGCACTCCAGGATCTGCCCCCCGCCGTCAGGCCGCAGCACGCCCAAATCGGCGGTCATCAGCCCGCCGTTGAGCTCCAGCCGGCGTTCCAGCATATGCCTCACCCCCATAAAAGTCCATAGGGCAGGCCCCGAAAGGCCTGCCCTATGTAATAATGGAACACGAGGGGAGGGGGCCATACCATCCTATGCTCAGCGGGTCTGGCCGGTGCCGTAGATGATATACTTGCTGGAGGTCAGCTCCTCCAGCCCCATGGGGCCCCGCGCGTGCATCTTTTGGGTGGAAATGCCGATCTCGGCGCCCAGGCCGAACTCAAAGCCGTCGGTGAAGCGGGTGGAGGCGTTGACGTATACCGCCGCTGCGTCCACCGTATCCAGAAAACGCTGGGCGGCAAAGTAGTCGCGGGTGACGATGGCTTCGGAGTGACCGGTGCCGTGGGCGCTGATGAAGTCCACCGCCTCTTCAAAGCCGGAGACCACCTTCACCGCCAGAATATAATCGCCGAATTCCGTATCCCAGTCCGCAGGGGAAGCGGGCGTTACAAAGTCTCCCAGGATATCCCGGGTCAGCGGGCAGCCGCGGATCGCCACGTTCCTGCTCTGCAGGAGCTGCCAGGCCATGGGCAGAAAGTCCCGGGCCACCGCCCGGTCCACCAGCAGGCATTCCGCGGCGTTGCACACCGAGGGGCGGGAGCACTTGGCGTTATAAAGAATGCGGGCGGCCATGTCCAGATCCGCCTGGGCGTGCACGTATACATGGCATACGCCCACGCCGGTCTGGATCACCGGCACCCGGGCGTTTTCCACCACGCTGCGGATGAGCCCCGCGCCGCCCCGGGGGATCAGCACGTCCAGATACGCCGTCAGATGCATCAGCTCGTTGGCGCTGTCCCGGCTGGTGTCCTCCACCAGCGCGATGCAGTCCCGGGGCAGTCCGACGTGCTCCAGCGCGTCCCGCATGACGGAAATAAGGGCCTTGTTGGAGTGGAAGGCCTCCCTGCCGCCCCGGAGGAGGACGGAATTGCCCGACTTCAGACACAGGGCGGCGGCGTCCACCGTGACGTTGGGCCGGGCCTCGTAGATGATGCCGATGACGCCCAGAGGCACCCGGCGCTTGCCGATGACGAGCCCGTTGGGACGCTGGTCCATTTTTGTCACCGTGCCGATGGGGTCCGGCAGAGCGCAGACCTGCCGCACCCCTTCCACGATGCCGCGGATGCGCCCTTCGTCCAGGGCCAGCCGATCCTGAAGGGCCGGACGCATGCCGCTGTTCCGGGCCTCGGCCAGATCCAGCGCGTTGGCGGAGAGGATTTCCTCCTGCCGGGCCGCAAGGCTCCGGGCGATGGCTTCCAAGGCCGCGTTCTTTTTGGCGGTGCCGGCGGCCGCCAGGACCCGCTCGGCATTCTTGGCGGCCAGGCCCTGGGTCTCCAGTGTGGTCATGTCAATTCCCTCCTTTTGCACCGGCGGGGGCCGCAAAACGCGTACCCACGTCCCTGCCGGATACGATATCATAAATGGCTTCCATATTCTGCCCATTTGCAATGACCATGTCGATCCCGGCGTCCATTGCCACCTGGGCGGCGTTGAGCTTGGTGACCATGCCGCCGGTGCCACGCCAGGTGCCGGTGCCGCCCGCCATGGCCCGCAGCTGAGGTGTGATGGCGTCCACCCGGTGGATGAGCCGCGCGTCCGGATGGGTGCGGGGGTCGGCGTCGTACAGCCCGTCGATGTCGGAGAGCAGGATAAGCAGATCGGCCCCGCACAGGCGGGCCACGATGGCGGACAGGGTGTCGTTGTCGCCCAGCACCTTGCACTTGCCGGTCTCGATCTCCGCCGAAGAGACCGAGTCGTTTTCGTTGACCACGGGGATCACGCCCAGCTCCAGCAGCGCTTCGAACGTATTGTGCAGGTGCGCCGACCGGACGGGGGCGTCCACATCCTCGCCGGTCAGCAGGATCTGAGCCACGGTGCGGTTATACTCGGAAAAAAGCTTGTCGTAGACGTGCATCATCATGCACTGGCCCACAGCGGCCACGGCCTGCTTCCCGCGCAGCTCGTCCGGGCGCTGCTCCAGACGCAGCTTCCGGGTGCCGATGGCGATGGCGCCGGAGGAGACCAGGACGATTTCGTGACCCATGCCCTTCAGGTCGGACAGAACCCGGGCCAGGTGATCCATATTGTGTAAATTCAGACTTCCGGTGTCCCGCGTCAGAGTGGAAGTGCCCACCTTGACCACGATACGCCGGGGCAAAAGACCTTGCTCCACGTGCATCACGCTCCCAGATGCCTATCATATCACAAATGATAAGCGCGATAAAGTGTAAAAGTAAAAAAACAGTCATTTTAGTGATTCCATAAAGAAAACCGAGCGTTTTAGTACATTTTAACGGTTTTACGGTTGAAATCCGCTCCGTTTTGGAGTACAATAAGCCCCGCTGATCATTTGAAGAGGGCTGCGAGGTGGGAAAATGCTCAATATTGTGCTTTTTGAGCCGGAAATCCCACAAAATACGGGGAATATTGCAAGAACCTGTGCGGTGACCGGGATCCGTCTTCACCTGATCCGGCCGCTGGGCTTTGATATCAGCGATAAGGCGGTCAAGCGTGCGGGGCTGGATTACTGGCATCTGGTGGACCTGCACGTGTACGACGGCCTGGAGGACTTTTTTCAAAAGACCGGCGCCCAGGATATCTGGCTGGCCAGCAGCAAGGCCCCGCGGCCCTACACGCAGGCGGCCTTCCGGGACGGGTGCTACCTGATCTTCGGCAAGGAGACCGCCGGGCTGCCCCCGGAATTTCGAGAGCGCTACCGGGAGCGCTGTATCCGCATCCCCATCCGGGCGCAGGCCCGGTGTCTGAACCTCTCGAACTCAGCGGCGATTCTGGCGTATGAAGCGCTGAGGCAGTTGGACTTCCCCGGGCTGACGGGCCGCGGCGAGATGGGGGAGGGCCGTTGAATCCCCGCCGGCGGGGCGCAAGCTGCACTCAGCCGAGGCAGATCAAATCAGTGGGGCCCCTGCAGGGCGGCGCTCTGCGGGGCGGAGATGAAAGGAGATTCTTGAGATGAATTACCACAAGAAAACGGTCAAGGATATCGACGTGGCGGGGAAAAAAGTCCTGCTGCGCTGCGATTTCAACGTGCCCCAGGACAAGACCACCGGCGCCATTACCGACGATAAGCGCATCGTGGCCGCCCTGCCCACCATAAAATACCTGCTGGAGCAGAATGCTGCGGTCATCGCCTGCTCCCACCTGGGCAAGCCCAAGGAGGGGCCCGATCCCAAGTTCAGCCTGGCCCCGGTGGCCAAGCGCCTGAGCGAGCTGCTGGGCAAGCCGGTCATCATGGCCGCCGACGTGGTGGGCCCAGACGCCGCCGCCAAGGCCGCCGCCCTGAAAAACGGCGAGATTATGCTGCTGGAGAACACCCGTTTTGAGAAGGGCGAGACCAAAAACGACCCCGAGCTGGCCCGGAAACTGGCCGATATGGCCCAGGTCTACGTCTCCGACGCGTTTGGCTCCGTGCACCGCGCCCACGCTTCCACCGCCGGTGTGGCGGCTTATCTGCCCGCCGTATCCGGGTTCCTGATCGCCAAGGAACTGGAGATCATGGGCGGCGCATTGGCCGATCCCAAGCGGCCCCTGGTGGCCATTCTGGGCGGCGCCAAGGTCTCCTCCAAGATCGGCGTCATCAACAACCTGCTGGACATTGCCGACACCATCATCGTGGGCGGCGGCATGACTTATACCTTTATCAAGGCCATGGGCGGCACGGTGGGCACCTCCCTGCTGGAGGACGACTGGCTGGACTACTGCAAGGAGATGATGGCCAAGGCAAAGGAGAAGGGAGTCAAACTCCTGCTCCCGGTGGATACCGTCTGTGCCGACGCGTTTTCCGCCGACGCCAAGCCGGAACTGGTGGACACCATGAAGATCCCCGACGGGCGCATGGGCATGGATATCGGACCGAAGACCATCCAGCAGTTCTCCGACGCGGTGAAGGACGCGGGCACCGTGATCTGGAACGGCCCCATGGGCGTGTTCGAGTTCCCCGCCTTTGCCGAGGGCACCCGGGCCATCGCCAAGGCGCTGGCCGCCACCCATGCCATCACCATCGTCGGCGGCGGCGACTCTGCGGCGGCCGTGGCCCAGCTGGGCTACGCCGACCAGATGACCCACATCTCCACCGGCGGCGGCGCTTCCCTGGAGTTCCTGGAGGGCAAGGAGCTGCCCGGCGTGGCGTGCCTGCTGGATCAATAAGAAGCACGCCGCGGCGGCCGCTTGCCGCCCGCATTATGGATCGAAATGAAAGGACTGAATCATTGAAATGAACCGCCGCTATCGCAAGACCATCATCGCCGGCAACTGGAAGATGAATAAGACCCTCTCCGAGACGAAGGCCTTTGCCGAGGAGCTCAAGAATCTGCTGGGCAAGCCCAAGTGGTGCGAGGTCGTTCTGTGCGTGCCCTATGTGAACATCCCCTCCGCGGTCCGCCTGTTCAAGGATTGCCGTGTGTCCGTCGGCGCGGAGAATTGCCACTATGAGTCCCATGGCGCCTACACCGGCGAGGTGTCCGCCGAGATGCTCAAGGAAGTGGGCGTCAAGTATGTCATCATTGGACACTCTGAGCGCCGCCAGTACTATAACGAGACCGACTTCACCGTCAATAAGAAGGTCCACGCGGCCCTTGAGGCGGGATTGTACCCCATCGTCTGCGTGGGCGAGAGCCTGGAGCAGCGGGAGCTGGGCGTGACCATGGACCTGATCGCCTATCAGGTCAAGGCCGCCCTGGCAGGCGTGCCCGCCGATAAGATGCGCCATGTGGTCATCGCCTATGAGCCCCTGTGGGCCATCGGGACCGGCCGTACCGCCACCGCCGAGCAGGCCGGCGAGGTGTGCGAGGGCATCCGCACCATCGTCCGCAAGCTCTACGGAGCCCGTGTGGCACGTTCCGTTACCATCCAGTACGGCGGCTCCATGAACCCCAAAAACGCCGCGGAACTGCTTGCCCAGCCCGACGTGGACGGCGGCTTGATTGGCGGCGCGGCGCTGAAGGCGCCTGATTTTGTGGAGATTGTGAACGCAGCGAATCAGGAGTAAACGCCTCTCTTGAGCCGTCCCCCTGCCCGCATAGCCGGAAGACGCGCACAAGCGTTTGCGCAGCAAACCTTGCCGCGGGGCCGATTCGCCTGGTCCGGGGAAGACTGTGCCGCGGCCCCCGGCAAAGCGAAGCTTTGTTGGGGCGCACGGCGGCGGACGGAAAACGTACTCCGCTCTGAACAATAGATTCGAGGTTTTTTATGAGTAAAACACCGACGACCCTGATCATCATGGATGGCTACGGCCTGCGTGAGCAGCAGCAGGGCAACGCCATCGCCAACGCAAAAAAACCCCATCTGGACAAAATCTTTCAAGAGAACCCCTGCTGCCGTCTGTCCGCCTCCGGACTGGACGTGGGCCTGCCCGAGGGGCAGATGGGCAACTCGGAGGTGGGCCATACCAATATCGGCGCGGGCCGGGTGGTATTTCAGGACCTGCCCCGGATCAGCCGCGCCATTGAGGACGGGTCCTTCTTCCGGAACGAGGCCTACCTGGAGGCCATGGACGACTGCCGGGAGCGGGGAAGCGCCCTGCATCTGATGGGCCTTTTGTCCGACGGCGGCGTCCACAGCCATAACACCCACCTGTACGCCCTGCTGAAGATGGCCGGGGAGCGGGGACTGGAGAAGGTCTACGTCCACTGCTTCCTGGATGGACGGGATGTGCCGCCTTCTTCCGGCAAGGGCTTCGTGGAAGCACTGGCGGACAAGTGCGCCGAGCTCGGCGTGGGGAAGATCGCCACCGTTATGGGACGCTATTACGCCATGGACCGGGATAAGCGCTGGGACCGGGTACAGCGGGCTTATGACGCCATGACGCTGGGCGAGGGGATACAGAACCCCGATCCGGCGGACGCGGTACAAGCCTCCTATGACGCCGGGATTACCGACGAGTTTGTGGAGCCGGTGGTCTGCGACAAGGCCGGCCGGGTGCGGGAGGGGGACTCGATCATCTTCCTCAACTTCCGCCCGGATCGGGCCCGGGAGATCACCCGCTGTTTCGTGGACCCCGCCTTTACCGATGTGGAGCGGAAAAACGGAATGCCGACGGTGACCTATGTGTGCACCACCGAGTATGACGCCACGATGCCCAACGTGTCCGTGGCGTTCCCGCACCACAGGCTGGAGAATATTTTCGGGGAGTATATCGCCCGACAGGGCTATACCCAGCTGCGGATCGCCGAGACCGAGAAATATGCCCATGTGACCTTCTTCTTTAACGGCGGCGCGGAGCAGGTGTTCCCCGGGGAGGACCGCTGCCTGATCCCCTCCCCCAAGGTGGCCACATACGATCTGCAACCCCAGATGAGCGCCCCCGAGGTAGCCGCCGAGGCGGTGCGCCGCATCGAGAGCGGCAGCTACGACGTGATCATTCTCAACTTCGCCAACTGCGATATGGTGGGCCATACCGGCGTGTATGAGGCTGCCGTGAAGGCCGTGGAGGCCGTGGATGAGGGCGTGGGCAAAGTGGTGGAGGCCACCGCCAGAATGGGCGGCGTGAGCCTGATCACCGCCGATCACGGCAATGCGGAACGGATGCTGGAGGAGGACGGCGTGACCCCCTTTACCGCCCATACCACCAATCTGGTGCCGTTCTGCATCGTGGGCGCCGACGTGAAGCTGCGCCCCGGCCGCCTGGCCGATATCGCGCCTACCATGCTGGACCTGATGGGCCTGGAAAAGCCCGCCGAGATGGACGGGAGCACGCTGATCGTCTGAGCCGCGGCTGGGATCCGGCGGGAGCGCGCTCCCGCCCTGCCACAAGGCCTTCGACGGGCTTCCGGCCCGTCCCCCGCAGACCATCTCCCTGCAGGGCGGGGCGTGCCCCGCCGCCAATACGAAAGGAGTTTTTTTCATGAAGCAGATCATCGAAATCGTTGACGTACTGGGCCGCGAGATCCTGGACAGCCGCGGCAACCCCACGGTTGAGGTGGAGGTCTATCTGGAGGATGGTACGGTCGGCCGCGCTGCGGTGCCCTCCGGGGCTTCCACCGGGATCTACGAGGCCTGCGAGCTGCGGGACGGCGACAAGAGCCGTTACCTGGGCAAAGGCGTGCTCACCGCCGTACAGAACGTGAATACCGAGATCGCCGAGTGCCTGGTGGGTATGAACGTACTGGATCAGACCGAAATCGACAAGGCGCTGATCGAGCTGGACGGTACGCCCAACAAGACCAAGCTGGGCGCCAACGCCATCCTGGGCGCCTCCCTGGCCTGCGCCAAGGCAGCCGCCGAGTGCCTGGGTACCTCTCTGTACAACTATATCGGCGGAGCCAACGCCAAGGTGCTGCCCGTTCCCATGATGAATATCCTCAACGGCGGCGCCCACGCCACCAACAATGTGGAGATCCAGGAGTTCATGATCATGCCTGTGGGCGCCTGCTGCTTCCGCGAGGCGCTGCGTATGTGCGCCGAGGTGTTCCACACGCTGAAGAGCGTCCTCAAGGAGAACGGCACCCCCGCCGCCGGTGTGGGCGACGAGGGCGGCTACGCGCCCAACCTGAAAAAGGATGAGGACGCCCTGAAGGTCATCGTGGCGGCCATCGAGAAGGCGGGCTACAAGCCCGGCGAGGACTTCAAGATCGCCATCGACGCCGCCTCCTCCGAGTGGTGGAACGAGGAGGAGAAGTGCTATATCCAACCCAAGTCCGGTAAGAAGATGACCCAGCAGCAGCTGGTCAACATGTGGAAGAAGTTTGCCGATACCTATCCCATTATCTCCCTGGAGGACGGCATGGCTGAGACCGACTGGGAGGGCTGGAGCATGCTGACCCGCGCTATCGGAGATCGGGTCCAGCTGGTGGGCGACGACCTGTTCGTCACCAATACCGAGCGCCTGAAGACCGGCATTGAGAAGCAGGTGGGCAACGCCATCCTGATCAAGGTCAACCAGATCGGCACTCTGACCGAGACGATGGACGCCATCCAGATGGCCAACCGGGCCGGCTATACCGCCATCGTCTCCCACCGTTCCGGCGAGACGGAGGACGCCACCATCGCCGATATCGCCGTGGCCGTCAACGCCGGGCAGATCAAGACCGGCGCTCCCAGCCGCACCGACCGGGTAGCCAAGTACAACCAGCTGCTCCGCATCGAGGAGGAGCTGGGCGACGTGGCGCAGTACCTGGGGATGGACGCGTTCTTCAACCTGAAGTAAATGGAAGAGATCAAACGGGGCCGCTGTCCGTCGGACAGCGGCCCCGTTTTAGCGTCGCAGGGGTCCCGCTTAAAAACTTGGGAGGACGCCTGAAGGCAATAATGCGCACCTTCCTTGGGCGGGCCCCACTTTCCTGCCGCGGAAAGTGGGCCGCTAACGCTTCAGGCTGAGGATCTCACGGGCCTCGTCGGGCGTGGCGACTTCCCTGCCGAACTCCTCGATGACGCGGCGGGCGCGGTCGACAAACTGCACGTTGCTGTCGGCCAGCTTGCCCTTGGAGTACATGACGTTGTCCTCCATGCCGACGCGGATATGGCCG